>JAKSNS010000046.1 GCA_024399545.1 Paludibacteraceae bacterium | reverse complement strand
TACCATGCCATATATAAGGAAGTTTTGCTCCGTTTGCTGTCACATCTTCAACGTCGAGGTAATTAGGCATAACTGTGAGTGTCAACTTGAAGATTGAATCGCAACCTGCAACTGTCTGCAATGTGTCAAAATAGACACCTGCAACGGTGAGGTTACGACCACGCCAGAAGTATGGAAGTTCACAGTTGAATACAGTAGCCTCGTCAGCAACCAAGAATGAGCAATATTCGAGTGTATGGAAAGTAAGTTCGGACCATGTGCTATAGTCATCGCCGCCACAATTAGAACGGACGTATATAAACACATCTGTATCGTTTGCGAGATCTGACAAGGTAACAGCAGGATAGGTGACCTCGGTTGCAGGAAGTGTATTCAAAGCATCGTCGGTCATTGGGGAATAGCTATAAACATATTCCCATTCAGTCTCAAACCCACCAGGATGCCAAGTGATTTCAGCAGATGTAGAAGTAATGTTATCGGCGACGACAGAGTTAGGGGCAAAGCAAGCAGGAAGAGGGAAACATAGCTTTATGTTAGCTCGTGAGCTTGTGGTGTCACTATGCGACATTAAAGGGACACCGTCCATAACAGACCAAGAAGGACCATCAGAAAAAGCAAAGATGCTCCTTGCAAGAGTGTCAACCTCGCAACCCGAGAACCCAAGCACAGATAATTTCTCACCATAAGCAAGCATAGCCACAGCGAGGTTGCTTGTACCATCCCAAGCGAAAGGCTCGTCAAGAGGCATCTCGACCCAATCATTAACAACATTGAAGTCAACAGGTCTTGGAGACATAACCTGAGTAAGCCCAGAAGTAATCCAATCATAACGGTCCGCAAACGAAACCTTATCGGTATTAGCCATCCAAAGAGCAGTAGTCTTCTGATAAACGGAAACGTCCTGAGAGTCGTCACAATATGTCTGATATAAGCCTACACTCAAGATTTCGCCAGCAGAGTAGCCCTGGGCGATAAGTTCGTCGGCAGTGTAAATTTGGACACTATAACTACCCTTGTAAGCAGAATAGATTGGAACATTGGACAACATAGAGGTCCCGACAATGAACTCATTGCAATTGCCAGGGTCGACAAGTGTGGTAACATCAATTGTCGCAAGATTGCCAGCGACACCATTCTCGAATGGGCGGACGTAGAATGTATAGCCAGTCTCGGCATCCAATCCGAAAAGCATACGGCTTGTCTCGGTAACATTAATCCAATTCGTTGGGGCGTTGCCTGTGAGAGTCCATGCAATCTGCCATTCAGTCTCGGTTGCAAAATTGAGTGAGTCACGCTCCCAAGAAACAACGAATGAGTTGTGTGCAATATCGGAAGCGTGAAGATTGATAACCTGAGGCTGTTGGTAAGGGATAGTAAACATTGTGCCAACCCATGGAGAACAACCCACTATGCCGCAATCATTGTGGACATAGAAGAAGTAGTCAGTAGAGGAAGCAAGGCCTGTAAGGTCAACATAATCAGACTCAATTCCACGAGCCGTTGGTGTCATCAGGTCAAGAAATGAATCAGAAGGAATTGGAGTGGTTGAAATGATATAAGCGAAATCGTAAGCCTGACGGTCAGTGCCTGGAACCCAAGCGACATGGGCAGAATGCTTACCTATAGCGGCAGAAGAAATCGACAACGGAGCATAGCAATCAGCCTGTGTTGTAAACTCACCTTCAGCCCAGTTAGACATACCATCACCACGTTCGCAGTTAGTGCGGACATAAACGTAATAATGTGTCAATGGAGACAAGCCAGTGACGATAGCGGATGTACCCGGAACAGTCATCGTTGGAACAACCTCAGAGAAATCATCAACCTTAGTCTGGGAAACATACAAATCGTAGGTGCCAGGGTAGTCGGCAGTAGGAGTCCAAGCAAGCGTAACCTCCGTAGATTGGTAGTCAGTCACGTAAATATCTTCAACCTCTGGACAAGACTCGGCATCAAAGCAATAAGCAAACCTAACCTTATTCTTGTACCCAAGCGAGATGAGTGCGGAAGGTGAGGTCATAGTTGTAGGGTCGATATTATTCTTATCACTATTCTTGTAAAGCACCTCATCGGAATTACAAGGGTAAGTGCCGAACCAACGGTTAGGGCCATCATTAACGCCAGTGTTATCATCGAATACCACGACAAGGTTCTTGTCGCCACTAAAAGAGAACGACCTTGTAAACTGAATCTCGTTCCAGCCATATTGGAAAGTAAACGTACCATCAAACACCTTATTAACCTCAGACACCAAAGGCCATTGGGAAATAGCGGAGAGGGAAGAGGCATCAGTCTCGGCAAGATAAATCCTCACATTCCTTGAAGGTGTAGAAGAAGCACGACGGTACTCGTAAGAGATGGAAGTAAAGTCTGCCGAAACACCAATCTCGTCAGCAGTGTAAAGCTGGATAGAAGTACCATACTTAGAGTAGAAACTTGAAGGGATACTAGAGACATCAACAGTCATGTCACCAATCTCGGCAACGTCACAACCCTGAAGAGGAAGAGTATGGAACGAGGTAAAGCCCCAATGGCTCTGTGCATCGCCACAATTGTGCCGCATATAGAAATAACACATTGTGTCACGCTCAGCCACAATATCAAGTACCAGAGTAGAATCAGAGAAACTTACCGGAGTGACGGCCGCGAGGGCTGCGTCGTCCATCTCAGCATAAGAGAGGACATAATCGTAAGTCTGAAAACCTGTAGCGGCTATGTTCCAAGTAATCGTAACATTACGACGACCTACTTTGGTTGCAGTGACGTCGAATGGAGTTGCACATGACTCATGGTGAACGAAAACATAATAGTCATGGCGGAAATTGGTATCCTGTGCAATAACGGTAAATAAGACAGGGGCATCATCGAAGAACTCAATAGGAGTATTCCTGCTGTAGGTATTGCCATTAACCTTTA
Organism: Paludibacteraceae bacterium; assembly: GCA_024399545.1. GTDB lineage: Bacteria > Bacteroidota > Bacteroidia > Bacteroidales > Paludibacteraceae > Aphodosoma. Next base: position 11,653 of record JAKSNS010000046.1, on the reverse strand, counting down.
TCGTAGCGCCATTATCATGCTTAAAGACATCTATGTAAACATTTTCCAACGACGCATCGGCACGAAGGACAATCTCGAAATTGTCACCCTCGTGAGTATATGAAACCACTGGGAGGTCGCTTTTTTGCTTATAGATTCCGACAGAGTCAAGAGCGGAGTTATTACTCATTGTTGTGAATGTGACGACGTTGTTGCCCCAATAGGAAGCACCTTCATCACCACATTGTGTCCTGACACGGACAGAATAATTGGTCTTGGCATCAAGGTCAGTGAGCAAATAACGTACCGTATCAGGAGCTATAGAGTCGTTGGCACCGTACTTCACACCAAAGACAGGGACAAAAGTAACAATAGTGTCAACAGTAGAACCGTGGCGCACGAACTCAGTCATCTCGACATCCCAAGCCTCAGCACCATTGACATCAAGCCACTGAAGAGCAACAGAGTTGGAAGTGACGTGAGAGTAAGACAAGCCATAAGGGCGGAGGCAAGAAGGTTCAATCTCGAAATTGCAGACAGGTGACCAACCTGAGATTCCATCATCATAAATGCCTTTGTCACACTTAACTCGGACGTATGCGTAATAATTGCCGCCCGTCAAACCAGTAACAAGATAAGAGAGAGAGTCAATGCCAGTGATTATATCTTCGACAGCAGGATTTGTGGTCATAGGGACGTTAGAGAGATATAGCTCATAAGTATTAGCCCAATCACCCTCGGCTGCATCCCAAGAAATAAGGGCAGAGTTCTTTGTGGTGTCTGAACATACAGGAGCGACACGCAACGCTGGGCATGGGTCACCTATGATGTCGTCAGTAGTAACAGAAACGTTTGCCCAACCAGAGTGTTCGTCACCGCCACAATTTGCACGGACATACACACTATAAAGAGTATTACGCATAAGGTCATTCACCTTGACTCCACGGGTTATAGGTGCAAGATTGTCTTGAGCAAACACCTGAATACCGTCGGCAGTCTCAACCTTAACGTCATACGTTGAAGTTGGGTCAGTGTATGAAGGCATCGTCCATCTGATGAACATCGAGTATTTTCCGAGACTGTCAATTGTGACATATTCAGGGGCAGTACAAACCGACTGAGTACGGAAAGGAAGCATAGTCCAAACGGAAGAGCCATCATCAACGTCACCATCAGTACAATTCACACGAACGTAAGCATAATAATTGGTGAACTCGACAAGTTCGTTAGTCGAGTATGATGTAGCATAGCCAGTGTAAGTGTAAGAGCCAAGGTGGTTGAGTTCTTCATCAGTCAATTGTTCAGTAGAGATATGGAAATTGTAGTCTCGCACATAGTCAGCGGTAGAAGCCATCCACGAGAACTGTGCGTGATTGACTGAGACTGTGTCAAGTTTGAAACCCGCAATTTGAGGACAAGGGTCGGCAAGGGGTGCTTCCGTCCTGACATCAATAGAACGCCAATTGCCCATTCCATCGTCGGCACCGCAATTCGCACGGATGTAAAAATGGTAAGTAGTGTCGCGATACAAGTCGGTGAAATGATAACTATGTACACCGTCGGCAACAGAGATATATGTTGCAGCCGCAAGTTGGGCATTGGTCAATGCGGTAAGGCTGTTCACCAACTGATAGCCTTCGACATTTGCAATATGGCTGCTTGGAGTCCAGTTTGCCGTGAACTCGCGTCGTCCGACGTTTGTTGGGTAAAGTTCAGCGACAGGGAAGCATACAGGGACTTTCTTTATGGTTATGTCATCAATCTGCTGTGCGGCCAAGTTGCCACTTATACCCTCAATCATAATATACAAATTGCCGCTCATAGGGATAACAGCCTCACAATGATACCAACCAGCAGAAGAAGCAACAGGCGCACGGTTGATTGCGTGATTGACATATAGCAATTCGTACGCATTCGTGACATCAGGTATAGTATCCACCAAAATACGGATAGCCTCGGCACTTCCACCCAATGAGGATTGTATCCTGTTATACCATAAGTCTATCATATAATCGCCATCCTCAGGGACATGCACGCAAGGCAGAATAGCCAAAACCCTGTTGCCAGACGACATAAGAGGAAGATTGAGTGCGTTGGAACCAGAATGGGCAATAGAACCTATCCCCCAAACAACAGTCGAAGAACCAACATTATGGATATTCTTCCAACAGTCGGGCGTTGCTGCCAGGTCCTCGAAACCTTCATAATAAGGATTCTGCTCCGAAAGCATATAAACGTCACACTCGGTCGTGAACTTGATTACATTTGTCCAACCACTCTCGACACCACCGCAATCAGATTGTATTTTCAGTTCGTAAGTTGTGTTAGATGCCAAACCTGCAAGTGTATAGGAGCGAGTGTTAACAGGAACTATTGTCCAATCAGCATTATCATCATCGGCAAATTTATAAGCAATGTTCCAAGCCCTCTCATTACCACCAGCGGTCCATGAGAGGATCACGCTGTTATTCGAGACATCCGACACACGCACATCCGTTGGTCTCAAGCAATTAGGGACAGCCTCAACCGTCACATCATCGACAAAACACTGACATGACGCAGGCTGACGGTCAAGACGTATAGCAGGATACGTCCCTTGTCCAGCATAACGAACCAAAGATACGGTAAACTCCTCATAATTCGTATCATTGACAAGCAGTGTCTCGACAGGCACGAAAGTGGCAAGGTCTGTAGGGTCAGACATCACACCGACAACCAAAGGAACGTCAGAGTAGAACAAAGAACCCTTCTTTGCCCAGAAATCAATACGGAGGGTATTCATTGGATTGACGTCAACATCAATCTCGGGGAATACAGCCACCTGATGGTTTGCATAATTTGCGCCTGGTGAAGTATAGAAAACCAATACGGACGAACCTGCGTAAGCGTTGCCAGAATAATTGCAAGGGTAGTGCGCACCAACAGAAGAAGGAATAGCATCATTGAAACGCGTCCAACAGTAAGGCAACGGGTTGGCGGTAGTACCAGCACCACCTTCCTCAAAGCCTTGGTTATAAGGCAGCTCAGTAAGTGCCGCACATTCAGTACGGAAAGTAACGAAAGAAGACCAATCTGTCTGTAAATCACCACAATCAGACTGTATCCTGACCTTATACCCTGTGTTAGGAAGCAAGCCAGAAATGCTATAGGACATTCTATCCAAACCATTGGCCGATACAATAATCTGGTCGTCATCAACCTTACGACATTCCAAATTATAATGGGCATCCTCAGCATTATTAGAAATCCATGTTATAAATGCTGAAGTGGCAGTAAGGGAATCCGCCTGGATGTTTGTCGCATGGTAGCATTCAGGGATAGACTCGTAAGTGAATGTAGTCTTAGGTATGAAATTATACCTATTCCCAGAAGAAGGGGCGCTTGCTCCATAACCATTGATACTTGCATTCGCACTGGTTATTCCATAAAAAGAAGAAAAAGCAAAAGTACCTCCCGACGAACAACTCAAATCCACAAGGAGGTTACCACCATCATAAAAAAACTCTTCGTCGAAATCAATTGTCAACATACTGTTCACGTTGGATAGTCCACCAACATAAACAGTAAAGAAAGCAACATCGGCACTCGTCAGAAAAGAGGTGGTGGAAAACGAGGCGTTATTGCAGACTGCAAGTTTTACAGTCCACACAGTATTCCAATTATGAGACTCAAGATTAGGGGAATAGAACTGCAACTGCTGGATCATAGACCCACGCAACCCAGCAACCATATCCTCTGGATAAATAATCTGTGTATGATGATAGTTGTTATCAACGTTAAAACCACTGAGCGGGACATTACCGTTCGTCACCTCACCATCGGCGACTAACAACCCATACGCATTTGCTTGCGGTACATGCATAAATAAAGCCAGCAAAACCACAAGAAAGAGAGCAAAACTTCTTTTCATAATATCACAGTATTAAAATATATCAAATCCAAACCCAGGAATCGCAATAAAAAAACGCAAATATGATTTCTAAATTCACACAATACAAAGACTGCGTTTTTTATGATATTGACCAAGGCATTTTGAGACAACTAAATACAGCGCAAATATAAGTAATAAATTCAACACTAACAAGCAAAGCGGATAAAATTTCTATAGGAAACAGATATTTATTTATCGGATATAAATATTAAGTCTCATTAATATATAAACAACGCAAAGAGAATAACGGAGCTTTTTTCGGTATATACATTTTACTTTTATTAAACAAACATCAAACAGATTACGAAAAAGATAGATACAAACCAAAGGACTTGTAAAGGTGACCTAAAAGGGGAAAGGAGAATATGCGGTCAAAATAGGAAAAATATGGCATGGAATGGAATAAAACAGAGACAAAACAAGGGAACGCGGAGGGATGTAAAGCGAGAAGAATAGTAGAGTCAAGCAATAACAGTTGTTAACAATAATGTGTCGTAAGCAGGCGAGGGACGGATAGGTTAGATAATACAAAAAAGGAAATTCCAAATCGAAATTTCCTTTTCTAAAAAAGAGGCGGTGCGGACGGGACTCGAACCCGCGACCCCATGCGTGACAGGCATGTATTCTAACCAGCTGAACTACCACACCTCGTTTCTGTTTTGCGAGTGCAAAGGTACGACTTTTTTCCGGGTCTGCCAAATGTTTTGGCAATTATTTTTCAAATATTTTTCTGTGGCTTTTTATTTGTCAGAATGTCAAGAGTTTGACCTTAACGTATCAAGCAATAATTTGGCTGTTTGCTCGTTCAGACGGTGCCCAAACTTGTCTCCAAAGACAACAGTAAAGCCGTTTTCGGCGAGTGAGGCACCGTTTTTTTTCGTAACCTCGTGTCCCAACAGCTCATCGTCGGACGACATCACACAGATATTTGTGACTCCTTGGATTATTTGATGAGAGGTGCGGAATTTCTCGTAACTGCGTATCAAAGCCTCGTCAATAACTCCAGACTGCACGCCATCCTCACGCTCGCAATAGAAATCGAACTTGCCATAGCCTTTTTTACGCAAAGACTTGTCCATCTCCATGGCAGGATTTATGACAGCCTTTATTGCCCATGGGGCATTGACGTAGCAGGCGAACATTCCTCCCATAGACGTGCCGACGATAATTTCAGGACGGAAGGTCGAGGCATAATCGTTGAGAAGGCTGAGGGCATCGTCAGGATTGAGCGGAAGTTCAGGTTTCAGCCACTCGTAGCCTGTTATGCGCTTTGCCACGACAAGAGACGACGAAGATGCCGCACCACTGCCAAAACCATGAACGTACATTGCGTAAGGGTGGTGATTGTCGTTGATGTCACGGAGACAGCCGCCACAAAGGCAGTCGTGATACTCATTCTTTATATAGTGAGAAGCAGCGAAAGTGAGGTTGACCTTCGAGCATTGGCAGTGAAGAATGTCCTCATGATTACAATTGAAGGTGCGTGAGCAACGTGGACAGGTCTTTTCCATGGGATTGTAGTATATCGAGAAATAATAAAAAACCTGCCTCAAAAAAAAGGCAGGTCATCATGGAGCGGAAAACGGGACTCAAACCCGCGACCCCCAGCTTGGAAGGCTAGTGCTCTATCGACTGAGCTATTTCCGCGATTTTGTGGGCAGTGATGGATTCGAACCACCGAAGGCGAAAGCCAGCTGAGTTACAGTCAGCCCCATTTGGCCACTCTGGTAACTGCCCTTTTGATTTTGCGGGTGCAAAGGTACAACTTTTATTTGATATTACCAAATGTTTCGAGCATTTTTAATGCACAAAGTGCACCTTCGTATCCCTTGTTGCCCAATTTGCCCCAGCAACGGTCCTCTGCCTGAGCCATATTTTCAGTGGTCAACACGCTGAAAACCACTGGACAAGCACCCTCTGCGTTGAGTGCGGAAATGCCATTTGCCACCCCCTGGCAGATATAGTCAAAATGCGGTGTCTCGCCACGGATTACGCATCCAATGACCACAATTCCGCTATATTTTCCCGTTTTCATAAGGCGTGAGGCAGCGAAAGTGAGCTCAAAAGTTCCCGGAACGACGTAAAAATCGAGCAAATCCTCGCTAACACCATGCTCGGTGAACCCACGGCGCGCACCCTCGGCAAGACCGAAAGTTATCTCCTGGTTCCACTCTGCATAGACCACAGCAAAACGTTTGCCCTGCAAAGTCTCCTCCGAGGGCAAACTATTCTGCGCAAATCTGGTCAAATCAAAATTTGCTGTTGACATATTACAATATTACCTAAATCCCGGAAATAGGGAATCCCACATTATTTACCCGCAAGGATATTGCAACGCTCGATACGCTTATCCATATCCTGTGCGAGAGGAGAGTCGTAATATTTATCCTTGATTGTGGTGTAGCACTGCACTGCCTTGTCATAATCACCGTTCTTCTCGTAACAGATACCTGCCTTGCTGAGCGCACGAGGAGCAGTGAGGACATTATCGAACGACGCTGCCTTATCGAACTCCTTGACAGCCTTGTCAATCTCGCCGAGTGAGACGTAGCAGTCACCCCTCATAGTGATAGCTGCAGGTTCGAAATTGACAGACTCAGTGTCAAAACGGTCCAGATAATCCAACGCATCCTGATACTGACCGAGTTTGTAGCAGCAAACGGCCGCATAATAGCAAGCCAGGTTGCTTGTCTCGGTCATCTTGTAGCCGTCAGCGATGTCGGCGAAACCTTCGTTCATTCCGTCACCGTTGAGCGCAAGGGCGAAAGAGTCCTGCTCAAAATAATAAACGCACTGCGCCAACTTTGTTGCGGCATCCTCATTCTTCGGGGCGAGATACTGCGTGCGGAACAAAACTATGCCTGCTGCGACAACGATAATTGCAACCAAAGCCCAAATGAGAGGCTTCTGATATTTCTCAAGGAATTGCTCTGTTTTCGAGAGAGCCTCGTCTGCCGCGAGGGTCTCTTCCACCTGTGGTTTTTTGTTTTTTGCCATGTTAGGTTGGGTCTATAAAAAACTTTTTTTATGAATAAAATTTGCGACTGCAAAATTACAACTTTTTTTCCATTCGACAAAACGAAAGTTTGATTTTTTATTGTACCTTTGCAACATCATTCACAAGTAAGAATAAAAATGATAGAGATAGAACGCAAGTTTTTGGTAATCAGCAACGAATATCGTTCGGCTAATGTCTCCCACATACGCCAAGGTTACATCTGCGGCGAAAAAAACAGGGTCGTACGCGTCAGAATTCGCGACAATCGCGCTTTTTTGACGCTCAAAAACGCCATGATTGGCTTCGCAAGGAACGAATATGAGTACGAAATCCCGGTCAGCGAGGCTGAGGAAATGCTGGAGACAATGTGTCGCAAACCAATAATCGACAAACACCGTTTTCTGTATGAGCACCGGGGGCACATTTGGGAGATTGACGAGTTTCACGGCAGGAACGAGGGCTTGGTCATCGCCGAGATTGAACTGGAGCACATTGACGACACTTTCGACAAACCTCCATTCATCGGCAAGGAGGTTACGGGGCAGAAGCAATATTACAATGCCAACCTCTGAGCTCACACCTGCCGGCAAGCAGCCCCAACGATACATTAACGATACATTAACGATAGATTAACGATACATTAACGATACATTAACGATACATTAACGATACATTAACGATAGATTAACGATAGATTGACCTATTCCAACAATTGAGAACCATGAAAAAATCATTGCTTGTTTTATTCGCCGTGGCACTGCTTGCCGGTTGTAAGGACAGAGTGAAAATCTCCGGGACAATCGGGTGTGCGGACGGCGAGATGCTCTACTTTGAGCACACTGGACTGACGAAGACTGAAATAATTGACTCGACCGAGGCTGACTCGGACGGCGGGTTCAAATTCAAGGTAGAGAGACCGAAATACCCTGATTTGTACAGAGTAAGGCTGAAAAACAATTTCGTGGTCTTTGCCTTGGACTCACTTTCGGGCGACATTGAGATAAATGTACCCGACAGCAGTTTCCACAAAGCCAAAATCAAAGGTTCTGAGGTGTCAGCCGACATTCAGAAGCTCCGCAAGTCACACCACGACCTACAGCAGCTTGCGCTGAAAAAAGACGTGGCAGAGGTGGATAAGGCACTGAAAGCCCATCAGGAGCTTGCGCAGAACATCATCCTGAAGGACACAAAAACCATGGCGGCATACTACGCCATCAACCAGACATTCAACGGGCTGTACTACTTCAACCCTTACGAGAAACGAGGGCTTCAGTTCTGGTCCGCCGTGGCCACGGGCTTTGACCTAAACTACCCTGAATACGAGCGCACGAAAGAGCTGAAAGCCGTAGTACTCAACGCCATAAAACAGGTTCGCAACTACCGTTTGGACGTTGACGCAATCATGGCATCAGGTCAGGAGACAGCCTTCATCGACATAGTTCTGCCTGACCGCCGCGACGAAAACGTGAAACTATCCTCCCTGATCGGCAAACTGGTAATCATAGACTTCTCCGCATACGCGATGGAGCAAGCCAGCGCACACATGCTTTTCCTCCGCGAGCTTTACGACGTGTATCACGATAAAGGGTTGGAGATTTACCAGGTGTCCGTTGACCCATCGAAACTGCAATGGCTTGAGCAGTCGCACAACTGCCCATGGGTATGCGTACACGACGAACGCTCCACAGAGTCACCGTTGCTGCTATCATATAATGTGACGGAAATCCCGACATTCTTCCTGATGGACCGTGACGGGACAATCCTCGGCAGGTTCAACCACGAAAACATCGAGTATGCGATAACCAAATATCTGAGGTGAACAGCGAGGAGGTAAAACAGAGGGCTATAGAGGTTGGTTTTGACGCCTGCGGCATTGCCACGGCCGAACCTTTCACGGATGATTTCGCAAGATGGAAAGAGTGGTTGAGACAAGGGTACAACGCCACGATGCGCTACATGGAACGGCGTGTCAACCCGACGGATATTCTTGAAAACGCACGGTCGGTCATAGTTTGTCTGCTGAACTATTACCCGAAAGTGACGCAGAAGGAGGGTGAACCAAGGATTGCAAGATACGCATATTCAAGAGATTACCACTATGTAATGTGGGAGAGACTGAGGCTGTTGGCTGAAAAGACAGGGTTGAAGGAATATGCGATGGCATGTGACACCATGCCGGTGTTTGACAGGGCTTTAGCCGTGAGGGCAGGTTTGGGGTGGATTGGCAGGAACAACATGCTTGTCAACCCGAAGTTCGGGTCATACACATTTATCGGGGAGTTGCTCACCACCCTACCCCTCATTCCTGACTCGCCGACTGAAAATCACTGCGGGAGATGCCGTCGTTGCCTTGATGCCTGCCCCACAGGCGCACTGACCGAAAGATGTTTAGACGCAAACAGATGTCTGTCGTTCAGGACTATAGAGGACAAAAAGCCGTTGACCACAGAGGAGGCGAAGCACAATTGGGTGTTCGGTTGTGACACCTGTCAGATGGCTTGCCCGTGGAACAAACGTTTCGCACATCCGCATGACCATAAGGAGTTTGCGCCTACATCATTGGAAATGGACATTACAACATTGAGCAATTCGGCACTACGCAAAGCACAGTCGCCGTTTTGCCGTTCAAATATAACCAAACTAAAAGAAAACAACAAGTTATGCATATCAAATCGTCAGAGTTCGTAATCTCGAACAACACTTACCGCAAATGCCCAGAGGGCGAACGCTATGAATTTGCATTTATCGGCAGGAGCAACGTCGGGAAATCATCTCTCATCAACATGTTGCTGCAACACCCAGACCTGGCTAAGACATCGTCAAAACCAGGGAAGACAGTGCTGATTAACCACTTTATTGTCAACGATGAATGGTATGTGGTTGACTTGCCAGGGTATGGTTACGCACGTACGTCGAAAGAGCAGAGGGAAATCCTGCGCACGATAATAGAGAACTACGTACTGCGCCGGGAACAGTTGTCGAACCTCTTTGTGCTGGTTGACTCAAGATTAGAACCACAAAAGATTGACCTTGAGTTCATTGACTGGCTTGGCGAGAACGGCGTGCCATTCTCGATAGTGTTCACCAAGATTGACAAGTTAGGACCTGTGAGGCTGAAGGAGAACGTTGAGGCATATAAACAGAAACTGTTGGAGACATGGGAGGAGCTGCCGCCAATATTCACCACTTCGTCGGAGAAAATGCTTGGGAGAGAGGCTATTCTGGATTATATCGAGGAGATTATGAAAGGGTGAGAGTTTTTGAGCTCTATAACGAATTTAGTGGGTTTATTCACTGAATTGGATACTCCCCACCCCCTACCCCCTCCCCAAGGAGGGGAATACCGTATAGGTAATGCCTTGTTACCCAGGGTTTACACCCTGGGCTGATTTATGTCGCGCCTACAGCGCTTTGAGTTTGCATACAAAGTTATCACACGAAACGTTATAGAGCCAGTTTTTGTCCTGTACGAGAAGTGGTGTATAGGAGATTTCTAATTGTAACGCTTTAATTGTAACAGGGCGGCTAAAGAGTTGTGTGTCAGGGACGGAACAGTGCAAAACCGCCAAAATTTAATTGTAACGATTTGTAACGGCAATATTAGGTGCGGAGAATGAGGGTGAAAAATGAGAGAAAATTGGTGGGCGGTAAAAACGGGAGATGAAAATTTAACATTTCAAATTCGGATTTTCCGGGATTTGGGTTACTTCATGGGTAGGACAGGGGTTGGTATGGGCTACGACTTTTTTAAGGGCGGTTAAGTTTTGAGCAACTTTTGTTAATTTGAGAAAGACGATTTTGGAGTTTACGAAATTTAGTATATTTTATGAGAGTCGGGCGTTACAAATCGTTACAATTAAATTTTGGCAGTTTTTGAGGAAATCAGCATTGACACACAGGGGATTAAGCGGTGCGCTACAATTAAAACGATACAATTAGAAATCTGCTATACCCCCTGTCTAAAAAACTCAGGGAAAAGTTCCTATATTCGTGTCAGCGGAAGGCAGAAAAAAATGGCTATATAACTTTTTGAGTGGGTAAGTTCGCCTAAACGGTTGGCAAGATGCATCTCAGCAAAAGAGTTGTTATAGAGTCATAGTTCTCATAGGACGCTGCGCTTTTCCAGATGTTATAGGAGATTGTTTTAGCGGGATGGCTTAGCTTACGCACGCCACAGTAATGCGTTTTTTTGATATTGGTATGCTTTGTTACCCAGGGTTTGCACCGTAGGCTGATTTATGTCGCGCCTACAGCGCTTTAAGTTACATGCAAAGTTACCACACGAAACGTTATAGAGCCAATGTTTTTTGCTGTAAAAGTCGGAAAATTTGCAATGGCATTTCAAATTTTCGCGATATTTGAATGCAGTGTTGGCTTACTGTTTGGAATAATTCCCGATTTTGATATGCGAAAACTCGGAATAATTCCCGATTTCAGACTGAAAAATCAAGAATAATTCCCGATTACTTTGTCATGTCAGAAAAATATCGTATCTTTGCAGCCAGTTTGAGAGAGGTCTCAACAAAGGAGGAATATAACTGATGGGACATATATTCCTCAGAGACGAATAAAGATAATCATCAAATAAACTTTTTTGGTGTTTTCGAAGTTTCTTTTTGATAAATTACGCTGCACCTCAGCAAATGAGCAAGCTCTTTGCTTTCGGTTTGCAGTAATTTTGGCATCTTGATGATTTTGCCATAGCGACTTCCTTCGCACCTCAGCAATTCAAGCAGAGCTTGATT
>JAKSNS010000045.1 GCA_024399545.1 Paludibacteraceae bacterium | reverse complement strand
ATTTTTCAAACGTACGACGGAGCAGGCTCCGTCTTTACAGGGGTTGCATTATGATATAAAAATAAGATTGTACCAAGTTATTATTTCATCATCACTAAATATGATAATCATTTGTTTTTCAATCCAAATTTTTTCGCAAAATAATCAGATCTTATAATCCGGTCAGACAAATCAAATGCCTTATTTTCGCTAATTGTTCTTGTAACGGTATCATTTAGCACACTAACGCCAAAACCTTTCCAATAATAATTATTTATTCCCAACAAATCAAGTATTGTAGGATAAACATCCATTTGATAACACAAATTAGTTATAAACTTGTTTTGGTTTATCGTTGGAGAATAAATGAATAGTGGCATGTATGTACTATGTTTAGAAACCGCATTCATATTTATACCGTTTATGCTTAATATATTACTCATATCGTGTGAACGAAAAATAGTATGATCCCCAATTATAACAAATATGGAGTTTTTATAGATTGAATCGGATACGATATAATCAATAAGTCTGCCAATGCATCTGTCTGTATAGTTCAAACAATTCAAATAATTTGCATATTTATCCTTAACCGACGGATCAAATTCAATTGTTCCTCTTTCTTGGGCTTTGAAAGGTCTATGGGTAGAAACTGTTAGCCCCAACAAGCAAAATGATGAGTTTTTATATTTTTCCAATTGATTAATCATCTTGTCTATGACAATTGAATCATTCCATTTTGTTTTTTTATCACATGGTTCTATTAACCGTTTGTATCCATAGCGTTTTGTCATGTTTTCCTGATTCCAGATATGTGACCAAGGGGAAATCAATACAGAGTTGTCAAATAGAGACGCATAGTTGGGATAATAACGATTAGCATATACTTGGCAAGCAGGCTGACAAGAAGTTGGCAGCAAGCCCGTATTCAGTATCATTTGTCCATCACCGCTAACGCCTTGTTTAACCTGAGACTTGACATTGCTACAAAACAAAACATTTTCAGAATGTGAAAACTCATTCAACCTTTCGCACACATGTTCCAACTGTCCAGTTCCATTTATAGGCCAACTTTCAAGGCTCTCTACTAACAGAATAATAAGGTGTTGGCTATTTAGGTTGCCTTTTAATGTTTCATTATTTTCCGTACCGATAAAACTAACAACTTCTTGTTCTGACACTTTTATACCATCATCGTCAGGCATACACATTTGAAAAACAAAAATGGCAGGAAAGAAATGATAAATAGACGTGTAGCTTATATACTCCTTTGGCCATTTATCAACATCGGCATTCCACTTAAGCTTTGCATAATTCAAATAAATGGAACTGTAAGGTAGAAAACTTTTATATGCCAATACACCATATCTTGGGTTTTTGCATATTATGTTAATTCTCCATAGATTTGCTTGATATACGAACAGAAACAGAAACGACATTACAACACAAAAGATAAACTGCCTAAGCCTTTTATTATTTTCTTTATAAATTATTTTCTTATTAGTCAATATAACCGCAATTGCAGCAATGACACTGACTATTACATAAAAGGCACAGCCAGGCAAGAATGGAGTAGCAGAGGATAGAACATCTCCATCTGTCAAATTTCCAGCAAGTTTAATTGTTTCAACAAATATGAACAAATCATTCACTTTATAATAGACATGACATGATACCAACCACAAATCAACCAACAAGTTTAAAATAATTATCCAATAGTCTTTTCTGAATAGGAATACAAAACTAGCAATGAACAGAGCTGCTGACATCTGCATTGACAATGAGATTATCAATCTGTACAAGAAATACAAAGTTGATTTACCTGAATCGGGAAGGACTTCCCCAAGAACATAATAGTTGAAATACAATCCTTTAATAAGAATTGCAAGAAGGACAATGGAGAAAACAATGATTCTATTTTGGTTTCTGGCAAAAAAATCTGTTTTCATAATAAAGGGTGGTTCTATTAATTATGTTTGTATGTTATATCAGAGGATGGTTCATAATTGGACGCTTTTGAATTTATTTTTGCATCTTGCTGCTTGTCAGTCGGTCACATAGCCCGCTATGCTCCCTTCTTTCGCACAGCAATCTGCTAAAAATAAACTTCAAAATCGTTTCAACCTAATTAATAGAACCACCCTAAAATGATTTGTGCGGAAAACCCTGGTTTCTGAATCCTCCAGTTTTGGACATAAAAAAGCGTGAAACCATTATCTGCTTATTCTGGTGTTAGAGGTTCTGGCAAACCCAATGAGCCAAAATAAGCAGTACAGTCCACTCCGTATGTACGAGCATACGTCAACAGACGTATGCATGATATACACACCATAGACATCTACTGCCTTTGTCTTGAGCTCATTGTAAAGCCAGATTTAGACTTGTCAAAACAAAGCGCAAATAAACGCCTAATAATCAATATGTCTGCAACCCACCCACTGTCCCTTACGGCGTGCTGCAACTGCAAACTTCACAGACACAGGGCAGTGCCTTGGTTTGCAGCGGCAAAGGTACAACATTTTCCCGAACCTGCAAAATGTTTCGGAAAGAAAATTCGCACAACACAAATATTTCCTTCAAACCCTTTTTGTCACGTCAGAAAAATGCCGTATCTTTGCAGTGGGAAAGATTTACATTATGAATGATAGCATATTAGACATAATCAGGAATTATTTTTCCTCACAACCGATACTGAAGGCATGGGTGTTCGGGTCATATTATTGTTGCCATTAAGGTGAGTTCTATAAATTCACCGTTTAAGATGATAGGATAATATACGTAATAACTATACTTTTTGGTGTTTTTTATATGCGTTTCAAATCATACCAACTTATTATTTAACTATGACTTAAGGAACCATTCCGCGGCATTGACAATTTCGATTTTGTAATCGCCGATTATGACGCTACGGCTTTCATCAAACGATACGAGCGTCAGTTTATCACATCCAAGGGTTGTCGCTGCGTTTATTAATGCCGTAGTCTCACGCTTGAACGTCTTTGGGCTTGTTGTCGTATATGCCACCTGTATTAACTCGGTTACCCTGCTTTGGCGACACACTACGAAGTCCACCTCCTTATCACGTGTACCTGCCTTGTAGTAATATATATCTTCCGCCATCGACTGATGTCTTCTTCGCAGTTCGATGAACACCGTATTTTCCAACCTCCAGCCTGAGTCCTCTCCGAGTAATGCATTTTCACGGTTTGCTATAAAGCCATTGTCGATAACATATATTTTCTCGTCACGCACCCTCTCCCTGCTTTTGAATGAGTATTTACGTACCCTATGTACGATATAAGCCTGTTCAAGGTAACTCACATATTTTTGTACCGTAGAGACGCTTGCTATGTTAAGCATTTGTGCCAATGCCTTGTAGTTCAATATTTGGCAGACATTGTTTATCAGATGGTGCGCAAGCAGCCTCAGCGACTCCACGTTATGGATATGGAAACGCCGTGCTATGTCTTTTGTTATTATCGTTTCTATCAGCCCCTCGATGTAGTTTTGTCTTGCCCTGTCTGTAGCGAGTTTGGTCATCTCCGGCATTCCTCCGTCCTTCAGATATTCGTATGCAAGTGCTTTCCTGCCTGCTTCAGCTTTTGTCGAAAGAGATTTTGTGTCAATCCCCTTCAACTTGCATAATTCGCAGAAGGAAAACGGGTAGAGGCCTATCTTGTTGTATCTGCCGGTCATGTATGTTGCAAGTTCACCGCTGAGCAACTTTGCATTGCTGCCTGTTAGGACGATGTGGAATCCCTGACGGAGCAATCGGTTTACAAATATGTGCCACCCCTCGACATCCTGCAATTCGTCCAGCAAAATATATTGTGTGTCAGTGCCATAGACTATGAGAATACATTTCAGGAGACTGTTAAGCTGCTCCGTTTTCATTCCCATAAGCCTGTCGTCGTTGAAATCCACGTATGCATATTTGATGCCTTTGTGTTTTAATGCCAGATGGCAGATGGTTGACTTGCCGCAACGTCTTACGCCTGTGACAACCTGAGCCATTTCGGAGTCCCATTCGAACAATTCTTCCTCGTTGCGGGCAACGAATACCTTTTCACGGTATTTGTTAACCTCGTCCTTTTGGTCTTCAAGTATCTGAATTATAGTATTTTCATCCATACAGCAATGCCTTTGTTTTTCGGCTACAAAGGTACGAATAAAATTTGAATTGACCAAATAAAATGAACTAAAATGCAGAAAAAAGGCTTGCAAAATGAACTAAAATGCAGAAAAAGGGCTTACAAAATGAACTAAAATGCAGAAAACAGGCTTGCGAAATGAACTAAAATGCAGAAAATTACCTCCTTCTAAACTCCGACAATATTATCCCCGTCGCAATAGAGACGTTGAGAGATTCCGAAGTTGGTGTGCCTACAGGGTACGAAGGTATCAGAATCCTTTTAGACACCAAGGCGGAGATTTCGTCCGAGATTCCCTTTCCCTCGTTACCCATCACAATTACCGAACGTTCCTTACAAAGTTTCTCCCCATAAATATCCTTCCCGTCAAGGAATGTCCCATACAAAGCCCAACCATCTCTATTATACTGACTTAGCGTCTCCCTTAAATCACAATAATGAATCCTTACCCTCGCAATTGCCCCCATAGTCGATTGTACGACTTTGGGATTATAAACATCCGCCGTCCCGTGCGAACATATAATTTTCCTCACCCCAAACCAATCCGCAGTTCGTATTATTGTCCCGAGGTTGCCAGGATCTTGTACCGTATCTAATGCCAAAACCAATTCATCCCCCACGTCTGAAGCAGTATCAACGCACTCACGTCCAAAAACCCCGTAAACCGCCGAAGGCGTATTCAACATCGTTATCCTACCCATTTCATCGTCCGTCGCATCAATGATTTCGCATGGCAAATCGTCCAAAATATGCCTGTGCAAGTCAATCCACGGCCGTGTGCCAACGATAAATTTAGGCGTAAAATGCGGAATCAGGTCTGTCACCAGCTTGTCACCCTCTGCGACAAACACTTCGTCGGCATCACGGAATTTCTTGTTTTTCAACGAATTGAAATATTTAATACGAACTTTTGACAGCATAATAAATTGTTTATTGTTTATCGATAAATTTTGTCGGCAAATATAGCAAAAAATCAGCAAATTATTTGTATCTTTGCCTTTTAATTTCAAAAGAAAATCCATGGTGCGCTCTCATGCCAAAATAATTGCCTTCGTCTTGACGCTCACTTTGCTGAGCGGATGCAGATATTTGAGGTATGTGCCTGAAGATCAGTACTTGCTGAAAAAAGTTACGGTGAAGAGCGACAAGGTGTTTGACGACGAAACTAATTTGCTCAGTTATGTTCACCAGTCCCCGAATAATTACTTTATGGGTATTGGCCGTATGAAATTGGCAATGTACAGTGCGTCAGACACATCCAAACATACCACATGGCAGAATTGGTTGCGTAAAATCGGTGAGCCGCCTGTTATTTACGACTCTACGAAAAGGGCTGACAGCGAGGAGGAACTCCGAAAAGTGATGTTCAACAAAGGCTATCTTAGCACCGAGGTTACATCAGACACGACTATCAAGAATCGTCAGGTCTCTGTGACTTATCATGTTAAGGCAAACAAACCGCATCTCATTCGTCATTACGTCATCTCTTTGCCTGACACCGGTGCGTTGAATTTTGTACGAATGATGTCGCGGAAGGAGAAAACGCCCAAATTAGGAGACCTGCTTGATGCTGACAAACTTAACGCCGAGCGAGAACGTGTCGCTAAGCACTTGAGGAACAATGGTTACTATAATTTCACTAAGGAGTTGCTTTTCTTTGCCGTTGACAGTTCCTGTGGGCAGAATATGGTTGATGTCGAAATGCAGTTGCAACCCTCTTTCGCCGAGAATGATTCTGCGTTGGCGGTGATTTTCTCAAAACCGAAAATCACAAACGTCACCATAATGTCCCTCAACGACAACCAATACGACAACATACGCAATTTGCACTTGGACACAATGCGTTACAAGGATTTCATCTTTGTGTGCAACAAGGAGGATAACAAATTCCGACCAAAGGCGATTATTGAGAAGATTTGCTTCAATCCAGGTGACATTTACAGGGATTTTTTGGTTACGAGGACTTACGACCTTCTCAATTCAATGCCAGCCGTCAAGTATGTCAACATAATCTTCAGCCCTGCAGACGGCGGCAACCTGAAATGTTTTATCATCGTTTCGCCCAACAAGCCGCATACGCTTGACGCTCAACTTGATCTGACCTATTCTGATGACGAGATTGGGGTAATGCCAGGACTTGGATATTCGAATAACAATATCTTCCATGGTTCTGAAATCCTGAAGGTTAATGTCAAAGGTGGTTGGGAAGGAGTTGGCAAAATAAGCCAGATGTTGAACACTTGGAAGATAGGTGAAAATATTTCACTGACATTCCCTAAACTTTTGCTTCCAATAAAGGACGAGAACCGAAGGATGAAGGTAGGTCAGACCGAGATTGCCCTATCCTCGAACCATGAGGATAAAAGGGATTACGAACGTACAATATTCAGTGGTGCGTTCAAATACCATTGGACGCGTCGCCGAATACAATACTCGTGGAGCGTGCTTGACCTGAGTTTCATCAAGATGGGTGACATCAGCGATGAGTTTGCCGCCAAGTATCTTATCCCAGAGTCGAGCGTGCGCTTCAGTTACGAGGACAATTTCATAATGCGCATGGGTATGACTATCGGTTATACCAACCGTCGTAACCAACAGTCGGACATGACCTATTTCACTATCCGTGCCGGAGTTAAGATTGCTGGCAACCTTATTTACGGTATAAGTAATATGGTGCGGCAGAAAAAGAATAGCGATGGGCAGTACGAAATTTTTGGCATACCTTACTCGCAGTTTACTAAAGTTGATTTTGACTATGCGCACAATATACGTTTGCACGACAATGTGAGGCTTGTTTGCCACGCTGGTTTAGGTGTCGCCGTGCCATACGGAAACTCAACGATTATGCCTTACGAGGAGCGTTATTTCTCTGGTGGCGCAAACTCGACGCGCGGTTGGGCATCCCGCTCGTTAGGTCCTGGCTTTTACGACCTTATTGACAAACACGACTTTATGAATCAGTCTGGGGACGTCAAGTTGGACCTCAATATGGAACTTAGGGCAAGGGCGTTTTGGAAACTCGAGTTTGCCGCTTTCCTTGACGCTGGCAACATTTGGACGATTAAGGATTATGAGCAGCAACCTGGCGGAGCCTTTCGTTTTGACCAGTTCTACAAGCAGTTGGGTGTCGATTATGGCTTTGGCATAAGGCTCAATTTTGATTTCCTCGTCGTTCGCCTTGACCTTGGTGTTAAGATTTACGACCCTTCACGTCACGAGGATGAACGTGTCAGGTCTAACCCTAAATGGAGCGAGGATTGCGCCCTCCATTTCGCAATTGGATACCCATTCTAACCTTTTTTTGAAAACAACAAAACTATATGAATATGAAGAAAAAAATTATTTTGATGATGGCATTGATTGCCATCGGTGTAGCGCAAGCAAATGCCTGCACGAACTTCTTGGTAGGAAAGAAAGCGTCAGCCGACGGATCGACAATCATTTCCTATTCAGCTGATTCTTATTGGCTTTACGGAGCATTGTATCATTACCCTGCCGCCAAATATCCTGTTGGCGCAAAACTCAAAGTAAACGAGTGGGATACAGGCAAGTACCTTGGCGAGATAGACCAAGTGGCAGAGACTTACAATGTCATCGGTAACATGAACGAATGGCAGGTGACGATTGGTGAGACCACTTACGGAGGTCGTGAGGAGTTGGTTGATACTACTGGCATTATCGACTACGGTAGCCTGATTTACATCTCATTGCAACGTTCCAAGAGTGCGCGCGAGGCCATTTACAATATGGTGACGCTTGTCGAGAAATATGGTTATTGCAGCGAAGGTGAGTCTTTCTCTATCGGTGACCCTAACGAGATTTGGATTATGGAGATGATTGGCAAGGGCCCTGGCCGCAAAGGTGCCGTTTGGGTGGCTCGCCGTATTCCTGACGATTGTGTCTCAGGCCATGCCAACCAGGCTCGCATTACAACTTTCCCGCTTGAGTCGAAAAAGGATAAAACAACTATCTCAAGCAAGAATCTCAAACGTATCTTCGAGCCTCAGATTACCACAATCTACGCTAATGACGTAATCGCTTTGGCTCGCGAGAAGAAATACTTCGAAGGCAAGGACAGCGAGTTCAGTTTCAGCGACACTTATAACCCTCTTGATTTCAGTGGTGTCCGCATTTGCGAGGCCCGTGTTTGGCAATTCTTCAACCGTTGCGACCCTGAAGCAATGAAGGAATACATTTCTTACATTGAGTGCAAAACCAAAAAACGTATGCCTCTCTGGATTAAGCCTAAACAGCCTGTAGGAGTATGGGAAGTCAAGGCTGCCATGCGCGACCATTACGAGGGTACACCTTGGGATATGAGTAAGGGTATGGGTACTGGCGGTTTCGGATCTGTTTATCGTGCCACACCTCTTTTCTACAAGAGTGCAGATGGTACTGAGTATTTCCACGAAAGACCTGTTGCCACTCAGCAAACTGGCTTCACATTCGTCGCTCAGATGCGTGGCTCTATGCCTCGCGAGGTTGGCCCAATCCTTTGGTTTGGCGTTGACGATGCTACCTGCAATGTCTATTTGCCAATGTACGCCAACATTACCCGTGTCCCTAAGTCTTTGGACGAGGAGACCGCCAACATGCTGAAATTCTCTTGGGAGTCTGCTTTCTGGGTTAATAACTGGGTTGCAAATATGGTTTATTACAGATACTCTGACCTTATGCCTGTTGTTCAGAAACGTCAGGTTGAATTTGAGAAAATGCTTGATGAACAAGTCGCTTATATTGACAAAGAGGCTATGAGACTCCTCAATTCCGACCGTGCCAAGGCTATCGCTTTCCTTACCAATAACTCATGCGAATTGGCCGAGAAGGCTCTTGGTTCATGGCGTGAACTTGGTGAGTACCTTATGGTTAAATTCGTCGATGGTGTGGTCAAAGGCGAGGAGAATGGTCATTTCAAGCAGATGAACGGCACCACAATCCCTGGCGAGGTTGTTCGTCCAGGTTACAGCCCTGAATACATCGAAAACGACCTTGTCAAGCCAAACCCTAACCGTTTCCGCTCATTGACAAAGGAAGAAATGGACAAACGTCAATAATCAATCAATTTACATATTATGAAAAAAGTATCATTGTTAATTCTCTCCGTTATTATGGCAGCAACTGCTTTTGGAAAGAATCCGTTCTTCGAGACATCAAAGAACCCTCATGGCGCCTTCCAGTTTGACCAGCTGAAGAATGAACACTTCATGCCAGCTGTTCAGGAGGCTATCAAACAACACAATGCCGAAATTGCGGCAATAGTTAACAACCCTGCAAAGCCAACTTTCGAGAATACCATCGAAGCTCTCGAAAACTCGGGTCGTCTCTATAACCATGTCCTGACCATTTTCTATGGTCTCAACAGTGCCGAGACAAATGACGAGATGCAGGATATCGCTCTGAAACTCTCGCCAATCATCACCAACCATGGCATGGAAATCCAATTGAACGAGAAGCTCTTTGACCGTATCAAGAATGTTTATGAACAGCGTGAGAGACTGAATCTCAACACTGAGCAAATGCGTCTTCTCACTGAGACTTACCGTGGATTTGCCGAGGGTGGGGCAGACCTTCCTGCCGACAAAAAGGCTGAGTTCCAGAAACTTTCAGAGCGTCTCAGCAACGCTACCACAATGTTTGGACAGAATGCACTCAAGGAGACTAACAACTGGACGATGCATATCGAGGATAAGAATGAGTTGAAAGGATTGTCAGATGACCTCATCGAAATGCTTGCCGAAAATGCTACTAAGGCTGGTATGAAAGGTTATTTACTTAACCTTCGAGCCACTTGCTATCAGCCTGTTATGCGTTATGCTGACAACCGTAAACTCCGCGAGCGACTCTACATGGGCTTCACTACCCAATGCGTCAAGGGCAGCAAGTTCGACAACACTGAGGTTATGCGTGAGATTATCAATTGCCGCCTTGAGATTGCAAGGCTTTTCGGCTTCAAGAATTTTGCCGAGTACCAACTCCGCGACAAGATGGCTGAGAACCCTGAGAATGTCTATAAACTGCTCACCCAACTCACCGATGCTTACAAACCAGTGGCAGAGAAGGAGCTTGCCGAACTACAGGAGTACGCTAACGCCCATGGTGCTAATTTCAAACTTATGCCTTGGGACATCAGTTACTACTCTAACAAGCTGAAGACTGAGAAGTTCAACGTCAACGATGAGATTGTTAAGCCATATTTTGAGCTTGAGAATGTGAAGAAAGGCGTTTTCGGTCTTGCTGGCAAACTCTATGGCTTGAAATTCAAGAAAAACACTAAGATTCCTGTTTATCATCCAGAGGTTGAGGCATGGGATGTTACTGACGATAAAGGAAATTATATCGCAGTCCTTTACACTGATTTCCACCCAAGGGAGGGGAAGCGCGCTGGTGCTTGGATGACCGAGTACAAAGGCCAGTGGATGGACGGCAAAACCGACTCTCGTCCACACATTACTATAGTGATGAATTTCACACGCCCAACAAAGACTAAACCTGCCTTGCTGACTTTTGACGAGGTCGAGACTTTCCTCCACGAGTTTGGTCACGCTTTGCACGGCATGATGACCAAATGCACATACTACTCGCTCTCAGGAACTAACGTGGCTCGTGATTTCGTCGAGCTTCCTTCTCAGTTCATGGAGAATTACGCTATCGAGAAAGAGTTCCTCGATGATTGGGCTGTTCACTATCAGACTGGCGAGAAGATTCCTGCCGAACTTATCCAAAAGCTTGTCGATGCTGCCAACTTCAACTGCGGCATGGCTTGCCTTGGTCAGGTTAGCTTCGGTATGCAGGATATGGCTTTCCACACAATGACTGAGCCATTCAGCGGTGACCCATTGGAGGTTGAGCGTAAATCAACCGAGGCTTCCACCCTTGTTCCAATGGTTCCTGGTACAGGTCGTTGCGCTACTTTCACCCATATCTTCTCTGGCGGTTATGCTGCTGGTTACTATAGCTACAAGTGGGCTGAGGTGCTTGACGCTGATGCTTTCGCGTTCTTCAAGGAAAATGGCATCTTCAACAAGAAGGTTGCACAGTCTTTCAAGGAGAATGTCCTGATGCGTGGCAACACCGAGCCAGCCATGACTCTTTACAAGCGTTTCCGTGGTCAGGAGCCAACGATTGACGCACTCCTCCGCCGCAACGGAATCAAGTAATCTAATCAATAACAAACAAAAAGCCCTGCTTCGCAATCTCGCAAAGCAGGGCTTTTTTATTATTATACCAGAATACTAACGCTTTACCGCAGGATTTTCTGTCATACGTTCCAACATATCGTCCTCCTCGTCCAATCTTGCCAACGTGCCGTCGTTCAAACGTTGGTGCTTTCTGTCATTATCCAGTTCTTTATATTGTTGGATATACTCTTCTGGGCAGATTACCCCTTGTCCAGAGGCAAGCAACGTTACTCGGCATTTCTCCCCAAGGTTCTCGTCGTAAGTCAGTCCCCATATTACATCCATATCATCGTGCATCTTGCTCGTGAATGCCTCAATTTGAGCCGTTTCCTGAGCGGTAATGGCATATTCCGTCGAACAGTAGAAATTCAGGAGCAACCTGTTTGATTTAAATATGTCCCTGTTATTCAGCAGCGATGATTTTAATGCGTTCTCTATCGACTTTGCCACGCGGTGCGCACCCTCACCTTCTCCTGTGTTGATTACGGCCATTTTGCCCCCGCGCAATGTCGCTGAGACATCAGCGAAGTCTATGTTCATATATCCACGGACGTTGACGATGTCGGCTATACTTTTAGCCGCATTAAGCAACACGCTGTCTGCGTATTTGAAGGCAATTGGGAAAGGCAAATTTGGCGTTAGGGTCATTTTCTCGTTGTTTATCACGATGATGGCATCAACGTTAGGCTCCATTTGCTTTATTCCCCTCAATGCTTTCTTAATCTTTTTCATACCCTCGAAACGGAATGGTATAGTAACTATTCCAACCGTGAGGATATTCAATTTGCGGGCTATCGATGCTATTACTGGTGACGCTCCTGTACCTGTTCCCCCGCCCATACCTGCGGTGATGAAAACCATTTGGGTCTGTTCGTCTTTCAGTGCCGCCTCAATATCCTTTGCATGGTCTTCGGCTGCCTTGCGGGCTACTTCAGGGTCGTTTCCTGCCCCCAATGTCCCTATTGCTACTTTGTTTGGCACTTTTGAAGCGTCAAGGGCTGTTTTGTCGGTATTGCAAATCATGTACGTGACACCCTTTATCCCCTCGTTGTACATGTTTTCGACGGCATTGCTGCCGCCTCCGCCAACACCTACAATCTTTATTTTCGCATTTACGACTTCTGTTTCTTTTTTCTTTTCCATAGGGCGTCTCATTGTTCGTCGTTAAAAATAATTGTCTGGTCTTTTATCTTCTCTAACCATGTCTTTTTGTGTGTCTTCGAGTCCTCTTCATCGTCTGGCTCCTCGCCGTCCCAAGGCTCTTCGTCATCTCCTGGACTCTTTTTTGTTTTTGGCGTGGTGTCAATCTCGTAGGTACGCTCTTCTATGCAGTTCTCAGTCGCTTCGTTTATTATGCCTATCAGAGGGATGTACTTGTTGGCTGCGAATTTTTGGCCTTCGTTAAGCACGTTAGACGAGTTTGCCAATACGCAATCCTGTTCCAAAAGTCCTGACAGTGCTTCAGCGAATTCTTGTGTGTTTATCAGCGAAGACGACACAAGCACAGTCGTTTTCAACTCGTCCAAATTAAGTGTGGCTAATATCCTCTCGTGTGCCAACGAGAATATCTCCCTGATTCTTGCGTTGAATGCAGCTATCGAGTCTGACAAACTGAACGCATGTCCGTCGTTGCTGAATTTTATCGTCGTACCTTGCGCACATTTGTATGTCATTTTTGACCCTGTCACGAAACTCCGTATCTTTTCCAAAGGTATCTCGCCCAAACTCATGTCTTTCAGTATATGGTCGAATCCGAAAGGAACTACAGCACAACCCATTACCATATCGTTTCTCATATACGTAAGGCCGGACGATTGGCAGGCGATATGGAATGACATTACGCCATTCACCCTCTGCTCTTCGTCTGTAACTATATGTGCTATCGCTACTGGCGTTGGCACAATCTTCCTCAGTTTCACCTCGTTTGGCATAAGTTTTTTGTAGTCAGGCAGATGGCGTGGTGATACTACAAGTGCGAGCGATTTGCGTGTCAGGCTGTCAGCCAACTCATTACGCACGTTCAATGTCTCAAGCCCGTCGCGCTCGAAACCGTTGTTGTAAACAGCGACCACAGTGTTCGTGATTTTATCCACCACCTCTTTGTCCATATTCTCGATGTCATGTTCCGTGATGCGGTGTTTCCCCTGAAACTCTTTGTGGATTTCAATAGCCTCGCCGTGCATCGAACGTGGCATAATCCCAAGGTAGATACCCGTCACCTCGTTCTCCCCCTCGATTTTGTTCAGGATGGTTTTGCACAGTTTCCCTACAGCCATACAAGTGTCATCGTTAACCTCGACAACGCCTGACTTGTTGCTGTTTACTGGTATTTTCTCGCTCTCTGTCGCGAGTGGCATAATAACGCCCGTCTGGCTTTTCGTAGCGGCCATAACCATGGCATTCTCGCCGTCGAAAATCAGTGATAGAAAGATTTTGTTCATAATCGGTTTGTTATTTTATATGGTATTACGAATTTGTTGGTTTCAATTTACACACGATTTGCCCCCTGAACTGCAGGTTTATCGACTTGTATCTGTTCTGGTATTTCCCCTCTTTGTCCCACTTCCTGAATTTCATAAACTTCTCAAAGGCAGGCTCATATCTGTCGTTGCCAGCTATCACCAGGTAATATGGGTAAAGGTTCGAGTAAAGGTTTATCTGGTTGCCACTTCCTACGCTTATCCTCCTGAACTCTTTCGT
The DNA here is from genome assembly GCA_024399545.1 of Paludibacteraceae bacterium. Classification (GTDB taxonomy): domain Bacteria; phylum Bacteroidota; class Bacteroidia; order Bacteroidales; family Paludibacteraceae; genus Aphodosoma. Next base: position 855 of record JAKSNS010000045.1, on the reverse strand, counting down.
CAGTCCTGATTCTGAATACATATACTTCACCAATGGGTATATATGCTCCATCGCAAACGCGACCGTAACGTCCCCTGAAACCCTTATCATCGTATCAGGCAGGTTCTTAGGCGTAATCATCTGTCGTCCATTGACATCTATGCAATAGTCCGACACATTGGTTCTCACATGGAAAAACGGGCACTTCTGCTTGATTTTCACCTCCAACGTACCGTTTTTCAATATGCAGCACTCTGCGTCGTCAACCAACGGCATGCCCTCAAGTTCACTCTCGATTTTTGCTATGTCTATCGAGTCGCACGCCACACCGGAAGGGTCAAGGTGCCGGTCCTTAACGAATTTCTGGACATCTTTGACCGTGAGAAGGTGTCCCGAGTTTCCCTCCAAATGGATTTCAATCCTTTGGCAATACTTACTGTGTCGCATTCCCTGAGCATGGACCACTGCAACCAACAGCCCAACCGCCAAAATGCCGACCACAACCAAAATGGTGATTTTCTTTGTTTTTGTCATATTGTTTGGTATTAGAAAGGTTTTTCAAACCATTGGACGACAAAAGGTTAATCAAAAAAATGTCGTCTCATTGGCCCGTCTGTTTGACCTCGCAAAGTTACGAAAAAAATCCGAGATAACAACCCCTTTGTCAAAAAAAATTCCCTATTTGTTCAACATCTTGATATACTGTTATATACCTACCAAAACCATCCTAAGGCTACAATTCGTTGGATGAATGTTGCGTTCTGTAACACCTATCTGAACAAAGGCCGTCTGTGTCCATAAACCATACCTCTCCCCACCTCTCCCCAACGATAGATTAACGATACATTAACGATAGATTAACGATACATTAACGAT
>JAKSNS010000044.1 GCA_024399545.1 Paludibacteraceae bacterium | reverse complement strand
TCCTTAGTCTGTCAACGCCCCTCCTCCTGTTGTCTGCGTCTTTCTTCGCCCTTTCCTTGGAATATGTGATGACAAGTCTCTCGTTGACCGTCTGTGTTGTCTCGGCACCATTACAATCTGTGTAGGATATGTCATAAGGTTTACCGCATTCGTAGTAAACCTCCTCTTTCTTCTCCTGTGAGAGTATCCATTCCCTTATCTCTTTAGACTCGTTACGGATGCGTGCGCCCAGGATGTATTTGTAGTTCCCTTTCTGGAGCAGTGTGATGTTTTTCCTTGTCATCAATCCGGAATCTGCCACGACAACGTAATCTGTCAGATTGAACCGCTTCACAAAGTCATCCACTACAGGTATCATGGTGAATCCCTCGTATTGGCTTCCGCAAAACACCGAATAAGCCAAAGGATAGCCGCCTTCGCTTACGAGCAGGCCAATCACAACCTGATTCTCCACTGACTTACCGTCTTTAGAGAATCCAGGCTCGCACAGTCCGTCACGGATAAACGACTCGAAGTATATCGTGGTACAGTCATAGAAAACTATGCCTATCCTGCCGCCAAGGGTCTTCCTTGTGTGTTCCACGCTTATGGCCTGCACCAGTTCCTGCTGGGTGTTGTACAGCTTGTCCATATAGTAGTATATCTTGTCCAGGCTGTAGCCCTCATCAAAATGACATCTCAGGTAGTCCACCGTTGCGAGTTTGCTTCGTGGCTGGCATATCCTGGCTATTGCCAGATTGCGTAGGATGTCATCCGGGATACGGTTGAAGCCTATGCTGTCGTAGATGGGATTGAGAATGAGCTGGGGTGCATTCAATAATACGGAATCTATGTTTGCAAAGGCCCGGGCAGTCTCCTCCAGTTCCCGTTCCTGCGCATCTGTCTTCCCGAAATCCAGGACTTGCTGTCCTCCGTACGTGTTTATCCACTCGTGAGCCTCCTCACAAAGCACGTCAGCCTCTACTTCGGAGGAAACAACTCCAAAGTTCTTTACTTCCTTGAAGTTTCCCTTGCTCTTATCGACGACAACTACACTGATTGTCCCTGTCCTGTTCTTTTTCTTGCGTACAAACATAGGTGCAAAGGTACGAAAAAAGTCTGAGTCACCCAAATCACCCAAAATATTTTTTCAATCTACTGATAATCAGATATAATTGTTAACAAAATTGGTCGTTACGGAAAATTTCCCGAAGTCAGGAGGGGAAATTTCATCATCACTTATCATCTAAGCTGGGTTCTATACATTCACATTTGAGGGAAATAGATGAAGGCAGGAGGGGTGAATCACAAGGTTTTTAATAGCATCAGCCTTCGGGCAGGTTACGGGCAGCCTTCGGAGATAATACGTCATTAGTGGTTTTATTGAGCGGTTGAGGTGCGTGATGATTTTTTGTTTTGGAGAGGGTGAAAATTAAAAAGGGAAATATAAAGAATTAAAAAAGTGCGGAAGGGCTTGCATATGTCAAAATAATTCACTAAATTTGCAGCGTCAATGTGACGAGTCTCGATGATAGAAAAAACAACTCTGGTAAGAAATGGTTAGTGAAAAGAGAGATTGTTTTTTCAATATAATAGGACAGCAAACATATCGTTCTGTTTGACAATCAATAACAACTCATTATGGCAGACATTAAGTATCTTGCCCCATACATACTCAGTTTCGAGGGGGGCTTCGTAGATGACAAAGACGACCGCGGGGGAGCGACCAACAGAGGCGTTACCCTGAAGACATGGCTTGCGAAAGGCTATGACATAAACGGTGACGGCAAAATTGACGTGGAAGACCTCAAACTCCTTTCGGAGGCTGATGCGACGAATGTGATGAAACAAAACTACTGGGACAAATGCAAAGCCGACGAGATTAAAGACCAGTCAGTGGCAAACATAGTGGTGTCATGGATGTGGGGTTCGGGAACTGTAGGCGTGAAGCAGATACAGGCTATCGTCGGGGTGAACGCCGACGGCATAATAGGCAAACAGACCATTGCCGCCATCAACGCGAGGAACGGCGAGGAGCTGTTCTATGAGATAAAGGGCAACCGTTTCAAGCATTTCATGGCTATCTGCGAGGCAAACCCCGTGCAGCGCAAATATCTGAAAGGGTGGCTTCGCCGTCTTGAGTCGATGCGCTACGGCGAACTGATATGCAACGGCGGGAAGACAATCAAATGGTAATTAAAAAAAGATAAGTTATGGGATTATTAGACGTTAACAAAAAGACAATTTCGGCTCTCAACAGCATTCCGTTCGAGAGTATAATCGGCGGTCCGCTCAACGCATGTATCAAGGCACAGGAGCAGGCGGCATGTTCGACGGCAGAGTTTATCGAGCGTGTGGGATTGGAGGTTAATCCCGAGACAGGCGAGAAGAAAGCGGTGTATGTGGTGTTCTCGTATATCCAGGGGGGCAAACGCGTCAACATCAGCGTGCCGTTGCTGACCATCGTGCCAATCCCATATATCGGCATTCAGACGATAGACATAGCGTTCAAGGCCGCGATTTCGGGTGTAGAGACGACTCATGACGAGACTACGGTAAGCGTTGAGAACAACCAGACGCTCAAGAGCACGTCAAAGAAGGGTCTCGGCATTCTCCGCAAAAAGACCACATCGGAGATGACGGCTACGATATCGTCAAAGAAAGACTCGAAAGCCACGCGCGACTCGTCGTACAGCATTGAGGCGACAATAGACGTCAATGTCCATGGTTGTCAGGAGTCAATGCCTACGGGTATGGCGAAAATCCTTGAGCTATTGGGAAATGCGGTTGACGTGATGAGTACATCGGGCGAGATGAGCATCGAGGGACCAATATACGACGAGGAGTCGAAGAAGTACGTTATGGACGTTCGCTATAAGAACCCTGACGGGCTTTTCGACCCTGAAAAGATTACCGTGAGTGGCGCAACGAGGGAGACCGGCATAACTTCGGACGAGTTCGCAAGGTTCACAGCCTCGGCAGGTGCGAAAATCACCATTACCGCCACGGCAGATAACGGTCAGAAGTGCGAAAAGAAAATCACGATACCGGCATAGTCATTTTCATCGTAACCTGAATTGTCATATAAACACTTTAACCTGCCACAAGGCTAAACATTTATGGCTTCAAACAACAAGATAGACCAGACTCCGTCAACGGTCGCAACAAACGCCCTTTCGGCAATACCTTTCGGTCAGGTCATCGGCGGGCCGCTCAAAGCCTGCATCGAGGCTCAGTCTGACGCCGCACAATCCACCTGGAAATTCATCCGTGAAGTAGGCCTCACCGAAAAAGAAGACGGAACACGCGAGCTGACATACGTCAGTTTCACCTACCGCCGCAACGGCAGGGAGGCGACAATCAACGTGCCATTGCTCACTATAGTGCCTATTCCTTACATCGCTATCAAGGATATTGACATCGCCTTCAAAGCCAATATCTCAGCCTCGTCATCAACATCGACGACCCAAAGCGAGTCGTTGGCCGTAGATTTCGGTCTGAAGACCTCGGCAAGTGCCAACTTCCTAATGGCTAAAGCCTCGATGGAGATGAATGTAGGGGTGTCGTCGAAAAAAGACTCGAAGGCGACAGCAGAATCCAAGTACTCGGTAGAATATACGATGGATGTCGCCGTAAAAGCAGGTCAAGACGATATGCCGGCAGGTATGGCAAAAGTGCTTGAGATGCTCAACGAGTCAATCGACACTGTTGACAGTGGCGGAGAGCTGCACTCGTCAACGGCAGTAGTACAACTGTCAGCCGACGGCATGAAGGGCGCATACATTACATATAAGGACGATGCGGGTTACTATCAGACTGATGTCGAAAAGATGGGGATTGAGATAAAGAGGTACGGCGAAAGCGGCAACCTGACCAATGCCTCGAAAGGCACAGACTATATTCTCATACCTGACGACCCAGGGTTCGTTTGTCAGTTCAAGACCGCAGGCAAATACCAGTTGCAGATTGGGGACAAGAAGACAGTAATCCAAGTAATTGAATAAAACTATGGCAGACGACAATATAGTAGAAGGCCAGATAGACGAAAACGGCAAATGCGTATGTCCATCTGAAGAACCTGAAAGTAAGGAACCTGAAAAGAAAGAACCTGAAAAGAAGGAACCTGAAAAAAAGGAGCCTGAAAAGAAAGAGCCTGAAAAGAAAGAACCTGAAAAGAAGGAGCCTGAGAAGAAAGAACCTGAAAAAAAAGAACCTGAAAAGAAGGAACCTGAAAAGAAGGAGCCTGAAAAGAAGGAGTCTGAGGACACACTTGCAGAGAGGTTGGAAGCAGGCGGCAAAATGGTTAAGGATTGCGGCGAAGGAGTGAAAGACATTCTGGACGGTGCAGCAAACCTTGCAGAAAAAGTCAACGCCAAAGTTGAGCTTGGCGATGTGACAGCATCTGTGACCGAGGCAAAAAACGCCATATCGACAATTGAGAACATATCGTTCTCGAAGGTGATAGGCGAGCCTCTGAAAGCTGCCATTCAGGCACAGAGCGAGGCTGCGAAATCGACCTTGAATTTCATCAAAGAGGTTGGCGTGAAAAGCGGTAAAGAGGGCGATACGATGACAGTGGTCACCTTCAACTTCATCAAGAACGGACGCATAGCCAAGATGCAGATTCCGTTGATGACCCTCGTTCCAATTCCGACAATGAGGATAGACAAGATGACCTACAAATTCAAGGTGGCCATCAGCACATCGTCGTCCGTGAACCTTGTGCAAAGCAATACGTCATCCTTCACTTCAGGTGCGACGGCAGGTGTCAACTACGGCACGATGACGCAACCTACCCAGACACAACAGCCTTCAGGAGATAAACAAACGGGTGACAAACCTGCAGGTGACAAACCAACTGGAGACAAGCCAACGGGTGACAATCAGGATAAGAGCAAAACAGCTGAGAAGCAGACTGTCGCAAAGCAAACCGCCGTCTCAACTCCTAAAGACGGAGTCTCAGTTCAGACAACATTCAACGTGAATTTCTCGTCCAAGAAGGAGTCAAAAGCTACCCAAGACTCAAAATATTCGGTCGAGACAGGAATGGACATCTCCATAGACGTAGTTCCGGACGACATGCCAGCCGGCATATCCAAGATGCTTGAAATACTGAACGACTCGGTGGATATATACAACCCAGCCGGCGAGATGAGCGTAAGTTCCAACTCCGTGACACTCAACAACGGCATGGCACTTGTCACAGCGTCGTACCGTGACGGCGATGGCAACTACAACGTCAAAGCCATACACTGCACCCCAGACAAGGATGTACAGATGTTAGCAAACGGCGACTCGCTACAGATAATATTCAGCAAGCCCGGACTCTACACCCTTTCAGCCGGCGCAAGCAAATTCGCTGTCATAGTAGATGGCAGTGCCAAACAGGAAGAACCGACAAAAAGTGAATAATGGCAACACTTAAGGATATTTTGGGTGCTGTGCTGTGCGATGTGATACGTGCGCAACACCAGACCAACGAATACAGCAAAATGCTCTCCGAACAATATCAGCAGGGAGGCAAGATGCAAGGCATGAAACTTCCTTCCGCCCAGATTGGGCAGTTGGAACTCTCGTTCAAATACGCCGTAATAGACGGGGTGGAGGAACAAGAGGTCGAGAGTGTCAACAACAGTGGCGTACGCCGCGCACTCGTCTATGTTGTCAGGGAATCCGTGCCTTTGCTGCTGAAAACATTCATCCGCGAGGTGCATGACTCAGGCATTGCCTATCAGGAGAAATACGCCTTCATAGACACCCTTATGGAAAACAAGGAGTTCATCAAGCACCTCAACAAACGCTTCATCACGCTCCTCATGGAACAATTGGATGAACTGTTGGACAACGAGCAGAAACTTGACTTCGACAAAGTCTATAAGGCAATTATCGACGCTGCGGACGACCAAATTCTTGAACATGACGACATCGTGCCAGTCATGCGTCTCGGCGGCGAGGTCACTATGAACCAACGTATGAACAATGCCTTCGAGGCTTCGTTGCGCAAGGAATTAGACGACATTCTACGCGAAAGCACCATGGCTTCGTTCCGCAGAATCCAACGTTTCGGATCAATGAACGTTGAACTCAACTCAGAAAAACTCGGAATGATGGACGGGTCGTTGGTCAATACAATGGTCGTGAAAATAGGTCCCGATGGTGTCACTTTTAACTGATAGGAATTATGGAGGATGAAATTGGTTTTGGTCTTGTAGATGCCCTCAGAGATGCCCTCGAATCAACCATCGAGGCAGACAGTGCTTCAGCCACACGCTGCTGTGACATCATTCGCGAATACGCATACGGCTATCCGTCAGGCAATGACAACGGCAAATTCGGCAAACTCAACACAGGTATGTCAAACAGCCTCACCATGGCGAAATTCACTATGAAGAGCGCCGATGGCACGTTGCAAGAGGTTCAGATTCCACAGATAACCATGATGCCTCTCCCACTGCTCCATGTCAAGGAGGCAAGTTTCGAGTTCGACATGAATATGGAGTTGGCTGAGAACAAAAGCGTCGAGTTGCAGAAAGAAGAGGTCCAGAAAGCCGAAGAGGTCAAAACATCGCCGACCGGCAGGCGCGTCACCGTCGGCAGACGCTCCAATGCCAACGGTAAGGCGGCATTCATCATCGGTATTTCCAGACCGTCGTCCCAGTCCTCGCAAAACGCTCAGGCCAACGAAAAGTCAATCACTGAGACAAGCAACTCCTCATCGTCAACCACCCACATCAAGGCGACTATCAAAATGGAGCAAGCTGACCTGCCAGCCGGGATAAAAACGTTGCTTCAAGCAGCTGCCAACAGTCTAACGATAAACGATAAGAAATGATATGGCACAGCAAGTACCAGGAATGAAATGCCCCCAGTGCGGTGCTTTCATCCCTACAACCATCTCAGAACTGCTCAGCGCCCGTGGGCTGAAATGCCCTGCCTGCGGACTTGAACTCCTCATCAACCGTGATGAGTCGCAGCGCGCGATGAAGATTCTCAAAGAGGTTGACGAGGCACAGAAGAAACTGGACAACGCATCGAAAGTGAATCTCTGATTATGGCTCAGGACAAAGCGAAACAACTCAACGAGGTTTACCAGAACATCCCGTTCGACAACCTCATTGGAGCCCCTCTTCAGGCATGTATCCGTGCACAGGAGCAAGCGGCGCAAGCCACCCTTGACTATATACAAGAGGTAGGGTTCAAGCCTGACGCGGACAACAAAGGACTTCGTGCCGCGAACGTCACCTTCGAGTTTGTGCTTGACGGTGTCCGCAAACTGATTTCTATACCCCTGATAACACTCGTTCCACTGCCATACATCCATATTGGCACCGTCGATTTGTCGTTCAACACCGAGGTGCAGTACCGCAACGGCACACTTGAGGGGCGGGTATCGTCGGACGACTACCGCAAAGAGGTTTCAGAATCAAAGACCAACTACGACTACAACAGCCAGATAGCCATCGAAATCCACGCCTCTGAAGGCGACCTCCCGATGGGTGTAACGAAACTGTTGGATATACTTGGACAAACAATCGGGTAGTTCCATTAATCTGACAAGCAATGAATGACGATATCGCAAACATTAACTCCCCATTCCAAAGCATACCATTCGACCACCTTATAGGTGATGTGCTTTCGTCGTGCGTTGATGCACAGTCGCAGGCAGGCGAGGTTGCACGCAAATTCATCGAAGAGGTGGCTTACCAAGGCGACCCCGACAAACGCAAAGTCGCGACCGTGGCATTTTTCTACCAAAGTGCCGAAACCGGTCGTGTGGAGAACATCAACGTCCCGCTGCTGACCATTGTCCCAATACCTTTTCTAAGAATAGACACTGTCAACATAGCCTTCACCGCCGACATCGAAGCTAACGAGAATGGCAAACTGACCGTAGACATTGTCAACGGCAACCAGAAAGTCAATGTAGATAGTTCCGAATACGTCTCCGCCAAAGGCAAAATGGAAGTCAACGTTACAGCCGTAGGGTCGGATATGCCTCTCGGTATGGCTAAACTCTTTCAGGTGCTTGGCGAAAGGGCAATAATTGTGGCAAATATCCCGACATCTGACCCAAGGACCTTAGGCAACGACGCATTGGCAGAGTTGCTGATTGACATCGAGGAAAACTCGGAAACCTCATCCGGACGGCCATCCCTACGTCCATGGCTACCTGTATCATCACGAAGGTCATCCTCGGCTTTTTCATCATACAATAGAAGTTCATCGACCAACGCAACATACATGAACAGAAGCAGTAATTCCACTGCGTACAGAGGAGTGTCAAGCGGCATGAGAAGATAAAAAACAAGACAAATGGAAGCAAACGACGAATTGCCGGCACTGCATGTCAACTGGACGAAACCCGCTTTCGCCTCATGTCCGGAGATGAAACAATACGACACCTCAGACTTCAACATACTGACGACCATCCTTTCCGCGTTATTATGGCGTAAATACAACGGACCCATCAAATTATACACCGACTCAATCGGGTTGGAGTATTACAGAATGATGGAGATGACCTCGATTTGGGACGAAATTGACACCAATGTCATTGACAACATGCCAGACAACATCCACCCTTCGATATTTTGGGCTGGCGCGAAACTTTTTGCCATGCGCGAGCAGACACGTCCTTTCTGTATGATGGACACTGACCTAATGGTATGGCGTTCGATAATTGACGATGTGAAGGGCAAACAGGCAATGGCGTATCATGTCGAGACATTAGAAGAGACCGAAGGATGCTATATACCATTTGAACACCTGAAAAAACGGACGGATTATAAACCAGACCCTGACTGGGATTGGACGGCGAACCCATTCAATATGGCGTTGTCGTACTTCTCCGACTTGGACTTCATGAGATACTATTGCGGCAAAGCCATCGACTTCATGACCGGCAACAACGAAATGCCTATGGAGATGGTGACGCAGATGGTCTTTGCAGAACAGCGCATCATCACAATGTGCGCAATACAAAAGCAGGTTTTCATTGACACCTTCCTGGACTACCCGGACGAGCGTGGAAAAGGCTTCACCCACATCTGGGGTTTCAAGATGCTTGCCGACAGCGACCCCACCGCAAATGACCGCTTGTGCACCCAACTTGTCAAAGCCATTCGCCTGAACTTTCCCGACTTACACCCAGGTCACGAACTTTCCCTTATATTCAACAAATACGGCAAGTAAGGCATAAAGACTCGCCGCTCACACAATCACCTGTTTTCGTCACTGGGACACCCAAATAATTGCCATTGCAGGCATATTGAATATTCCAGCCTCAAACACATCATTCAACAAGGCATTCGAGTGGTCTCTGAGACCCCGAAAAGACCATCCCGTTAATTTATATAGGCACATTTTCTAATATCTTACTAACCAACTGTTTATCAACAACGGTTACAATAGTTACAATAAAAAATCCTCCCGACTTCGGGAATGCGTCACCCAAAATACTTTTTCAGGTTGAACAGGGGCTTGAGTTTGCGCTGCTCGCTGGTCAGGAATAGCGTCTGTGTCTGCTTTTGCCTGTTATGTGGCAACCTAATCGTGACTGTCGGTATCTTTTTGGCGATTTCCAATGCCTTGTCCACGCCCAAAGGGAAGTTTATCAGCTTCAGGATACGCTCAAGTTCCTTATAGACCTTGTATGCAACGATATAGTGGTCCCAATATTAGAGATTGTTATGCTCATCTATCTTTGTAAGTTGATATGGGAAGAGGACATAGAAATCATCATAGATAATAAAAAAAGACCTGGTTTGTCTAAATCGTGCGTTTTATGAGAAAACTGCCTTATAAGTCGTGGAAATGTGCATTTTTTTTGCACATTTCCACGACTTATCCAAATATTTTTATTACCTTTGCAATCTCAAAAAAACATTTGATATGATTGTAGGACGAAAAGATGAGTTGTTGTTACTCAGGCAGTTAATGGTGTCAGAAAGATCTGAGTTCGTTGCAGTTTACGGACGAAGACGTATTGGAAAGACCTTTTTGGTGCGCGAAGCGTTCGCAAACAAGTTCGTTTTTCACCATACAGGCATACTTGATGCCTCATTGAAAGAACAATTGAAAGAATTTCGCGAATCACTTTACAGTGCAGGAATGTCACGCACAGCAATGCCAAAAACATGGGGCGAGGCATTTCACCTTCTTGAACATCATATTGAAACATTGCAGGCAAAGAAAAAGGTGCTTTTCATTGATGAGTTGCCATGGATGGACACGCCTAAATCAAATTTCATAAGAGCGCTTGACCATTTTTGGAACAGTTGGGCTTCCGCTCGCAAAGACATAATACTCATAGTATGCGGTAGCGCAACTTCGTGGATCATTAGCAATATAATCCTGAATTACGGAGGTTTGCACAACCGCTTGACGCGCCAGATACACTTAAAACCATTTTGCCTGAGAGAGTGCGAGGAATACTGCCAGAAGGCAAACCTCGGATTTACACGCAAACAGGTTATGGAGGCGTATATGGCATTTGGGGGAATACCTTTTTATTGGAGCTATCTAATTAAAGGGCAAAGCCTGGCACAAAACTTCGACAGAATGTTCTTCAGCAGCAAAGGCGAATTGACAATGGAATACGATGCTTTGTATAATTCGTTATTCCGAAGACCTCAGACGCATGTGAAACTCATTGAAGCATTGGCAACAAAGCGAATCGGGCTCACGCGTGAAGAACTGCTGCAAGCAACACATCTTGAAGACAACGAAACATTTTCGAAAGCACTCGGTGAGTTGGAACAATGTGATTTTATCAGAAAATACCAATGCTTTGGGAAAAAAACCAAGTCTGCCACATACCAACTGATTGATAATTTTACATTATTCTATTTCAAATTCATGAAAAATAACGTCCACAGCGATACCGCTTTTTGGACATCTTCGTATCAGACACCACTTCACAGCACATGGGCTGGATTGGCATTCGAACAGGTATGCCTGCAACATGTTAACCAGATAAAGAAAGCCTTGGGGATATCCGCAGTAGTTACTACAGCCTATTCATGGATTCATAGAACACAGAATCCTAACGACAAAGGTGTACAGATTGACCTTGTTATCGACAGAAACGATGACGTGATTACAATATGCGAAATGAAATATTCTGGATCCAAGTATCTAATTACAAGTGATGAGGATGCCAAACTGCGTAACCGTAGGGAAGTGTTAATTCGTGAAACTAAGACAAATAAGAGTGTCATGATAGCTATGGTCACTGTGTTTGGCCTTGAAAAGGGTGGATATGCCAATGATATTCAAGCCGAAATTACAATGGATGATTTGTTCGAATGAATTATATCATGCGTGACGTGCCAGAAAAATTCGACTTATAGGTCAAATTGCAGGATAAGACACTGCTACTTGCCGTATAATTACTACCTTTGCAGGGAATTCAAAACCCTAAAAAAGTAGTCAAAATGCACAAGAGTAAATGTCCTGCGTGTAAGTCGCAGCACACAGTCAAGAACGGCATTCGCAATGGGATACAGACATACAAATGCCAGGAATGCGGCTATCAGTTCCGGAATTTGCGTCTTCCGTCACATGAAGAGTTATGGATGCTGTATCAGGAAGGGAAGCAGACAATGTCACAGATCGCAGCAAGGCTTTGCGTAAGTGAGTCCACCATTAAGAGGCGACTAAGAGGCATCACCCAAGAATGGGAACAGCCTCCATTGAAATCCGAGGCTTAAGGCGGCAAGAGAGCTGAACGGCCTTATGAAAAGGCTGACCGGTCAACAAAATCCGATTTTGAGAGGGATTACGGGGCTTGGATGCCTTACCTGTTCACGCACCAGTTGGAAGAGTGCAAGGGCATGCCAAACACCAACAATAAAATCGAGGGGACATTCACCAACCTGAAGAACAAACTGAACAACCACAATGGCCTGACTAAGGAGAACCGAAAGAGATTCATTTGTGGGTTTTTCTTGGCATATCTGTCAACCAGAATGTGGGAATGTGAGGCAGAAGCCACCGTTTGATGACCCCTGTCCACATTCTGGTTTGACAGCATCCCTATTCCTCATGGAGTTGCTCCCCAGCAGAGCTCCACTATGCTTCGGAATGCAGGCACAAAGGTACGACTTTTATATGAACCCTGCAAGAGTTTTGTGGTTTTTCTCATCCTGCAATTTGACCTATAGAGACAAAGTACGTTTGTTTATCCTGCAAAATGACCTATACACCTATTATCACCAACTAATTGGAAAGAGTTCATCTGAATTATAACGACGTTTGAGTTCCTCAAAGTCATATTCGTGAGTCGAGTCATTCTTCAAGATACGGCCATTAAGGTCAAGCGTAATGTCATGATATAAATATTCATAATCAGCATTGCACTTGGCAGTCTCTGAGTTTGACATCCTGCTTTCTGTCACAATGAAGCCCGACTCAGTGGCCTTTATTGCAGAAATGTTGATATTCTTTGCAATATGCGACACCATCAGAGACTCGCAGTCAATCATGTAAAACATATATGACCTCGTGTCAAAGGTAGCAACATAGATTGTCCGACCATTGTTGCCGATTTTCCGGTATAGAGGAGTAACCATATTGTAAGTCTGGATATATGATTCCTCACCGTCCGTCACCAATCTGACCGTATCACCACCATCTTCTATCACTCCGAGATAGTGAAATTCAATAGCATCAGGCGATGTCGGCACATAGTCGCAAAACTGACGAATCCTGCCGTTTTTCAGCCTATAGGTATGTAATATGGCATCTGGTGCAAGTTCACTTACAGACCATAACCAATAATATCAGAAATTCCCGACATCCAGTCAGCCTTCTGCTGTTCAAACTCTTTGTTCCACTGAGCACGTTTTTCCGCCTTCTGTTTCTTGTCATAGACATATAGCCACACAACCAAAGTGCAGATTATTGCAACAGCAATTCACTTGATATGTAATTCTTTGCCTCTTCATAACGTTCTCCTTCAATCAAAGCATACGCCTTTCTTCTCTTCAAGAAAGCAATGTGAGAACTCCAACTCTTTAGTTCTTCTTCATCCTCTGGCTTTGGTGAATTTTCCATAACGTTTTCGACCCAACATAAAATTTGAATTTAATCAACTCACATCGAGCGTTCTCTTGTGAGTACTCGCGGAGAATGTTTACTCCGCCATATTTTGTTGAAATTCGACGGATTCCGCTATAATTATAACGGATTCGTTGTATTTTCCGCTATAATTTCGACGTATTCCGCTATAATGAACATTCATACCAAGTTCGTCCCTTCGCTATTACCAATTTCTCATCCTTCATGGAATTGAGCAAGTCGCCTAACATGCGAAGTTGTTGTTCGCGAGTTTTGTTCTGTGGTAGGACATCCTTTAGATATTCATAGATGCCATCACGTTTAGAACCCTCATCACCTGCATTTTTGAGGTACTGAAGAATCATCTGGATCAGTTTCTGCTTTTCCAGACCTTTACTCTTGGTGTATTCTGGAACCTGCTTTGTTTTACGTGCGACATCAAGAGAAATGTAGTACTGGTCGCCTTGTACTTCTACCAATCCACGTGAAAGGAGGTTTTGGGCATCAACTTCATTTAATTGATGTCCTTTCTGCACAGCATCCAGCAACAAACAATCCTCAAAGGAAAGATCCTTATTTTCTTTCAATAGTCTGGTGTATTTCTCATTGATGGCATTGCCGTACAGACGCACAGCCACTTCCTTCTTGGCTGCATCTATCTCGTAATCAGGCATAGGGAATCTGCGTTCCCATTGCTGATTGAATATCTTACGGATTCCTCGGCCAACAATATCAATCATATTGAAGTTGACCATCGCATTGCAAAGACATTCATTACGATAGTGTCGCTGTGGTCCATGTGTAGCAAGAGCCTTTTGCACAGTGCCAGGAATAAAGCTGCCACCATTGGCATAATACAAGAAACCGGGATTCTCCACAAGGTTGATTCTTTCCTGAAGGGTATAATCCTGATGGGCTATGCAGTTGTGCAGTATCTCACGCATAGAGTAGTCGTCATACTGCTGCATCACATCGGGGAATAGTGTACCTCCCGGCATCTCACGCATAGTCAGGTTACGAACCTTAGCCAAAATCTGATCCACCGTCAAGATGAACGGAGCTGTGAAGTGCTCATAATCCACCACATCCTGCTTCTCATCACGAAGCGACCATGTCACACGCACAACGGCAGGACGCAGTTTGAAAACAGACACAGGCTTACCCAGCAGTATGATAGCAGCACGAGTGATACCACCATCAATCATCACGCCAGCATTGCTAAGGAACTCTGGTACCGACCAAGCGTTCACTTCCTCAGCAGGAATGCGGCTATGCACTTTCTTGAACATCACACGAGCCTTGGCAATCGCTACCTCGTCCAAGTCATCAATCGTTGCATTCGGCACAATCTCTGCAGACCAGTCACTACCAGCAAACAAAGGTTCGTCCAAAATGGCATTCAATCGCTCTGGAGTCAGTTCCACAAGCGAATCCTCAATGCGTTGCCAAGCTTTGTCATGAGCATACACAGGACGCTTCGGCAAATGTTTCGGAATACGGATCACCCACACCTTCTTCAGAGTGTCAGAGGTGATATACTCAATGATATCCAACCCTTCACTCGAAAGGTTTGCACATCTATCCGTCAAACGAAGGATTGCTTTTTGACGGTCATAGTTGTAAGTATCAGTACCGACAATCTCCAACGTCTTGTCATGCACACCTATTACGAGGAAACCACCCTCCATGTTGGCAATGGCCGACACGTAGGATATAACATCATCCTTCTCGTCCCCACAGAACGAGTTCTTCAGATTCTTAAATTCCTTCCACTCACACCGAGCATTCTCTTGTGGGTACTCGCGGAGTAGGTATTGTTGTAGTTCGAGTTCTGTCATTGCACTATTTTTTATGGACAGACCATACAATTAGATCTTGAGTGCAAAGGTACGATAATTTTCGGAAGTGACAAAATGTTTGAAAGAATTTTTCGCAATATAGTATCCCAGCAACCAAACGGTATCTGGTGGCTCAATTACCACCTGTATTATCACCAACTAATTGGAAAGAGTTCATCTGAATTATAACGACGTTTGAGTT
>JAKSNS010000043.1 GCA_024399545.1 Paludibacteraceae bacterium | reverse complement strand
TTATCATTTTTCTAATATATCTATCGGAGCAACCTGAAGTATTATCAATGATTATTCTGGAAGATTGTCGGCAACCATGAGACAACATTCTACTAATTTTCTTTTTTGTCCATGGTCTCACAGAACCACCCTTTATGGATAGTTAAGGGGTACGTCTATGGTTTGCATGGGCTACGTGTTAGGAGAGAGTATTCTGTGAAAAATAAGATGTTCCCTCCCGAAAATAATATTTCTTTTTCTTTTTTTATTCGGGAAATTATTCGTACCTTTGCACTCGAATATCTAAACGAAAACGCATTATGAAATCTTTCTGGAAAACTGTAGGTGCCGTAGTAGTCGGCATGGTTCTTTTTGGAATAGTCCAAGGTATCTTCGGACTAATTGCCTTTTCTGCCCTAATCGTTTCATTGTCAGCTTCTGACAGTTACTCCCTTGACGACAATTCGGTCTATCAACTCAAACTTGAAGGGACGGTCGTTGACTACATAGACACTGAGGATATGCCTAATTTTTCCTCGTTATACTCTACCCCTTTCACCTCTGAGGTTGACGAAATATCACTCAGCGACATCCGGAAAACGTTGCAAACCGCCGCTGAGGACGACGACTGCAAGGCGTTGTTCCTCGATTGCGGCTATCTGTCGGCTTCTCCTGCCTCCGTGGAGGAGATTCGCCATGCCGTGACTGAGTTCAAGAAATCCAAGAAACCGGTCATCGCATACGCCGACAATTACACGCAGAGTTCATACTGGATTGCCACACTTGCCGACAAAGTGTATGTCAATCCACAAGGCACCGTGGGACTTAGCGGTATCTCGATGGACGTTATGTTCTATAAGAATGCACTTGACAAACTGGGCTTTGAAATGCAGATTTTCAAGGTGGGTACTTTCAAGTCCGCCGTCGAGCCTTATATCCTTGACCACATGTCTGACGCCAACCGCCTGCAAATGCAGCGTATCGCCGATGTCATCTGGCAGAAGATTATCAACGACATCGCCGCTGACCGCAAACTGAAAGTCGAGAATCTTCAGGCATTCGCTGACGAGGGACTGTTCTACGACAAGAGCGAAGTCCTTGTGGAACGCGGCATGGTTGACTCGCTCGTCTATCGTCAGGATATGGAGAAAATCATTGAGAAGATAATTGAGGACAAGCCTGTCATGGTGAAGATGGACAAGATGAAGAAGGTTGAGTCTAAATCCAAGGGCTCTGCCAACGAGATTGCCATCCTTTATGCCGAAGGTAGCATAGGCGACGGCGACGACATTGACCCTAAGAAGGTTATCAAGCAGATTAACGAACTTGCCGACAATGACGATGTCAAGGCTGTCGTTCTCCGTATCAACTCGCCAGGTGGTTCGGCTTTCGGCTCTGAGCAACTCTGGTATGCCGAGAAACAGCTCAAGGCCAAGAAACCTCTCATCATCTCGATGGGCGGTTATGCTGCTTCCGGCGGTTACTATATGTCTTGCATCGGCGACACGATCATGGCTTACCACACCACTCTGACAGGCTCGATAGGTATTTTCGGAATGATGCCTTGCGTGAAGGGTATCGCTGACAAGATTGGCATCACCTTTGACGGTGTCAAATCTGCCGAACATGCCGGTTTCCCTTCCCCATATAGTCGTTTCACTGACTCAGAGAAGGCTATCTTCCAGCGTATGATAAACCAGGGCTACGAGACCTTCACCGGACGTTGCGCCATGGGCAGGGGTATGAAGCAGGACTCAATCAAGGCTATCGCCGAGGGTCGTGTTTGGATGGGTTGTGACGCCGTGGGGCTTAACCTCGTTGACAGCATTGGTACTCTTGACGACGCTATTGCCGTCGCTGCTGCAAAAGCTGGTCTTTCTGACAACTACTATGTGGCAGAATATCCAAAGAAGAAAGGCTTTGCCAATGTCTTTATGGAGATGTTGCAGGGCAAGGACGACAGCGAAGAGGCTGCAATCATTTCACGTGTGCTTGGTGTTGACATGCAGTGGTTGCGCCGTTATCAGGAGATGAAGAAACATACAGGAATACAGGCTTATATGCCTTATTATATTGACTTATAATGTATCCAAAACAGATTATTGACGCACTTTCCACCATCCGCTACCCAGGCAACGGCAGGGGTATTGTAGAGATGGAGATTCTTGCCGACGATGTGCGCATTGACGGCAACAGGGTTTCGTTCACACTCAACATGCCTAAGCAGAACGACCCTTTCGCAAAATCACTCGCCAAAGCCGCCGAGGCTACCATCAAACAGTTGGTTGACCCTAATGCCGAGGTTGAGGTTAATGTGGCTTATCCTGAGCCTATAGCGACAGAGAAGGAGAAGCCTCTCCCCGGAGTTAAGAACATCATTGGCATATCTTCAGGCAAAGGCGGCGTTGGCAAATCAACTGTTGCCGCCAACCTTGCCATGTCGTTGGCTAACCTTGGCTATAAGGTTGGTCTGCTTGACGCTGACATTTATGGCCCGTCCATTCCTAAGATGTTCAACATCGAGGACGCACAGCCTATGGCTCACCTCTCGGATGACGGTCGTCACATCATAGAACCTATAGAGCAGTATGGCGTGAAGATTCTCTCTATAGGTTTCTTCGTCTCGCCTGACAATGCCATCGTCTGGCGTGGCGCAATGGCCTCAAACGCCGTGCGTCAGTTGATTGTTGATGCTGACTGGGGTGAGCTGGACTATTTCCTCATCGACATGCCTCCAGGCACTTCCGACATTCATCTCACGTTGCTTGATGTGCTGAAACTAACTGGTGCTATTGTTGTCAGCACCCCTCAGCAGGTTGCGCTTGCCGATGCTCGTAAGGGCATAGATATGTTCCAGAACCCTAAACTCCAGGTGCCTATCCTCGGGCTTGTCGAAAATATGTCTTGGTTCACGCCTGTTGAGCATCCTGACGAGAAATACTACATCTTTGGCAAGGACGGCTGCAAGCAACTTGCCGCCGAGCGCAACATCCCTCTCCTTGGGCAGATTCCTTTGGTACAATCCATCTGCGAGAGTGGCGACAATGGTGCGCCAATATCCTTTGACCCTCATGGACTTGTGGGCAGATACTATATGGAACTCGCAAATAAAATAACGAAATAAATATGAAGAAGTTACTGTTTCCCGCCATTGTAGCCATGACGCTGTTTGCTGCTTGCGGCGGCACTGACGACGGCCAGCAACAACCCAAAGAGGTTAACGTCTTGGTTGCTTCTTTGGATTCATGCAGCGTCTTCATAGACGTTCCGGCACAACTGAAAGGCAAGACAGACATCAATGTCATACCCGAGGTTGAGGCTGTCTTGGACGAGGTGCTTGTCAAAGAGGGCGATTACGTGAAAAAAGGTCAGGTGATGTTTGTCCTTGCGCAGACCAGTTACCGTGCGCACCTTGAGAACGCACGCGCCAATGTCAAGGTCGCAAAAGCACAGTTAGGCAACGCACGTGTGAAATGTGACGCAAAGAAGATTCTTTTCGACAAGAACATTATCTCGGAGAACGAGTATAAGGTTGCGCAGAACGACCTTGAAAATGCCGAGGCACAGGTGGCTGTCGCCGAGGCTAACCTGATGGCGGCCAACTACGACTTCCAGCATACGATGATACGTGCCGCAAGCAACGGCGTGGTGGGTAACATCAACTACCGCCGTGGCTCGCTCGTAGGTCCCGCAATACAGAAACCCCTCACCGTACTCTCGGACAACAGCGTGGTTTACGCATACATGTCAATCGCCGAGCAGGCTTATATGGAACTCGTGCGCAGTTACGGCTCACGCGAGGCTATCTTAGCCAACCTGCCTAAGACAAATCTCATTTTGAGCGATGGCACAATCTACGAGAGTCAGGGCAAGGTCGAGACATTCAGTGGTGTCGCCGACCAAGGTACGGGCGCAATCTCCGTCCGCGTGGCTTACCAGAACCCTGACGGCATTCTGAACAGCGGTGGTAGCGCAAACGTCTCTTTCCCCATAGTACTCGACTCTGCAATTATCGTCCCACGCAGTGCCACTTTCGAGATTCAGAACAAGACGTATATATATAAGGTGCATAAGAAAGGCAATGACTATATCGCCGAAACGGCAATAGTCGAGACTCTCCGCCTTGACGAGCAGCACTATGTGATAAGCGGCGAGGTTGAACCTGGCGACACTATTGTCACCGACGGTGTGCGCAAGATGCAGAATGGAATGCCTGTCACACCTGTTTTTAATACGAAGTGACCATGAACCTGAAGACGTTTATCTCTCATCCAGTACTCTCGTCCGTTATCAGTATCCTGATTATCGTGGTGGGAATTATTGCGCTGCTGGGTCTGCCAATCGAGCAGTATCCTGACATTGCCCCTCCTTGCGTCGAGGTGACCACCAGCTACACCGGTGCTTCGGCTTCAACAATACAGAAGGCTGTCATCGCCCCTCTCGAAGAGGCAATCAACGGCGTTGAGGGTATGGATTATATGGTATCTACTGCCTCGAACACCGGCG
The DNA here is from genome assembly GCA_024399545.1 of Paludibacteraceae bacterium. Lineage (GTDB taxonomy): Bacteria > Bacteroidota > Bacteroidia > Bacteroidales > Paludibacteraceae > Aphodosoma. Next base: position 12,216 of record JAKSNS010000043.1, on the reverse strand, counting down.
ACGTGAGCATTATGGTCTTCTTCAAGCAAGGCACCGATGCAGATATGGCTTCTGTGCGTGTGCAGAACCGTGTGTCGAAAGCCACGCCAATGTTGCCCGAGGATGTCAAGAAATATGGCGTGAGCACAGAGAAGAGCATGAACTCAATGCTCCAGATTGCCGCCATATATTCCACAGACGACAAATATGACCAGGACTTTCTGGGCAACTACCTTAACATCAACATCAAGCCTTTGATTTTGCGTGTGCAGGGTATCGGCAAATTCACCACTTTCGGTGCGGATTACGCCATGCGTGTATGGATGAAACCTGACAAGATGGCGGCTTACGGCATTTCGCCTACGGATATTACCGAGGCTCTTGCCACTCAGAACATTGAGTCTGCCACAGGTACTTTCGGCGAACATACCAGCGAGGCGCAGCAATACACAATGGTCTATCGTGGCAAGTTGCAGAGTGAGGAGGAGTTCGGTGACGTCATCATACGCACTAATGACAATGGCGAGGTGCTGAGATTGCGCGACGTGGCTGACGTTTCGCTTGGTGTGCAGCACTATCTGTTCGACACCCGTCTCAACGGCCATCCCGCCGCATGTTTCATCGCCTACCAGACAGCAGGCTCTAACGCCACGTTGATTAACAACCAGATTGCCGAGATTCTTAAGGAACAGCAGAAAGTCATGCCTTCTGGCCTTGAGGTCTGCACGCTGATGAACACCAACGATTTCCTTTATGCGTCAATAGGTAGCGTAATCGAGACACTGATTGAGGCAATCATTCTCGTCATCCTCATCGTGTTGCTGTTCCTGCACGATTTCCGCTCGACACTCATCCCTTTGGTGGGTATCGGTGTTTCGCTCGTCGGTACTTTCGCCTTCATGATGGTGGCTGGCTTCTCCATAAACCTTATCTCCCTCTTCGCACTTGTCCTTGTCATTGGTACTGTTGTTGACGACTCTATTGTGGTGGTCGAGGCGGTGCACGAGAAACTGGACGAAGGCTACAAGTCGTCGCTCCGTGCTGCTACGGACGCTATGGGCGAGATTACCACGGCTGTCATAACATCCTCACTCGTCTTTATGGCGGTGTTCATCCCTGTCTCGATGATGGGGGGAACTAAGGGTGTCTTCTTCCGACAGTTCGGTCTCACGATGGCTGTCGCCGTGGGTATCTCCGCCATCAATGCCCTCACCCTTTCCCCTGCCCTTTGCGCTTTGTTGATTAAGCCGAAGGAGAACAACAAATCGAAGAAAGGCATTTACCAACGCTTCTCCGACGGCTTTGACGCTGCTTTCGTCACTATGTCCGAAAAGTACAAGAACGGCATAAAACCTCTGATTCGCCACAAATGGATAAGCATTGCGCTTGTCGCAGGCTCAATAGTTCTGATGGCCTGGTGTATGATGAACACCCCTGCCGGTTTCGTGCCGCAGGAGGATAAGGGGCAGATTATGACTGATATCATCTTCCCTCCTTCAACATCGCTTGCGCAGAACAGTGCGACTGTCGGGCAGATTGCCGCCGACATTCAGGCAATGGATAATGTGGAGTCTGTCTGTGCGTTGCCTGGCTTCTCGTTCTCCGGTGGTCAGAGCTCAACAGGTGCTGCTGTCATCATTCGTCTCAAACCTTGGGGGGAGCGTGACGACAACTCGCTGGAGTTGCTTATGGCACAGGTTTATAGCCTGAATATGAAATATGCCGATGCTACCATTGTCCCTTTCGCCTTGCCTATGATTCCTGGTTACGGTACAAACTCGGATGCTGAGGTCAATATGCAGGACAAGACAGGCGGCGATTTGCAGACATTCTCTGACTATACAGACAAATTCATTCAGGAACTCAACAAAGCCCCTGAGATTTCGGGCGCTTTCTCCACCTTCCGTCTCGACAACCCTCAGTGGCTTGTCGAGGTCAACGTGCCTAAATGCTACCAAGCCGGCATAACTTCTACAGCCGTGCTCAACACCCTTGCAAATTATGTGGGCGGTGCCTACGTCAGCGACTTCAACCTCTACGGAAAGGTGTTCAAAGTGATGATTCAAGGTACGCCAGCGTCGCACCGTGACGAACTTTCACTGAACAATATGTTCGTTCCTTTGCCTACAGGCGAAATGGCCTCTCTCGGTTCTTTCATTTCGCTCAAAAGGATTTACGGTGCTGAGTCTCTGAGACGTTTCAATATGCTTAACGCTATAATGATGAATGTCTCGCCTGCACCCGGCTGTTCAAGCGGTGATGTCATCTCTGCGACAAAACGTGTGGCGGAAGAGGTTCTCCCTAACGACTATACCTTCGAGTTTGGCGGTATGGCTCGTGAGGAGAGTGGCGCAGGCAGTATGGGACTTATGTTTGCCATCTCCGGATTGCTCATTTTCCTCATCCTCTCGGCACTCTACGAGTCTTACATTGTTCCTTTCTCCATAATCCTCACCGTCCCTGCCGCTGTCATGGGTGCATACCTCTTCACATGGCTTTTCGGTCTTGACGATAACATCTACCTCCAGACTGGTGTCGTAATGCTGATTGGACTTATCTCTAAGACTGGTATCCTCATCGTCGAGTTCGCCCTTGCCAAACGTCAGCAGGGAATGGCCATAACAGATGCCGCCCTTGAGGCTGCCAAGGCACGTCTCCGCCCAATCCTTATGACAGCAGGAACTATGGTGATAGGACTTTTGCCTCTGCTCGTTTCGTCGGGCGTTGGCGCTCACGGCAACCTTGCCCTTGGTATTGGTGCTGTTTTTGGAATGCTTATCGGTTGTGTCGGACTTCTCTTCCTCACCCCTGCGCTCTTCGTTGTCTTCCAGACCATTCAGGAGCGAATCAAGCCTATTGAGTTTGCGAAGCCTGATGAAGTGGCAGACACTGATGAAACAAAAACTATCGAACAATGAGAAAGTACATTATAATATCCCTTCTGGCTCTCGTCACTCTCACGGGTTGCCAGATTTACGGTAAGTTCAAACCCATAGAGCCAGAGGCTGACGACATACCCCTGCCGACATACGACCAGTTCTTCACCGACCCGCAGCTTTTGCGGCTCATCAATACTGCCTTGGCAAACAACAACGACCTCAAGGTTGCCCATGAGAATGTCCGACAGGCTGAGGCTACGCTTCTTGGTGCTAAACTGGCTTACGTCCCTTCGATATATCTCTCCCATTCAGCCACCTACGGCATCATCACAGAGCCTATATGGCAGTATGGTTTTGCTCAGGCATCATGGGAGATTGACATCTTCGGCCGTCTGACCAACCGCAAGCGTATGGCTGATGCCGCACGTCGTCAGGCTCTTGACTATGAACAGGCTGCACGTACCGAACTTATTGCCGCCGTTGCGCAGACTTACTATTCACTCGTAACCCTTGATGCTTGTATCGAGGTTAACGACTCTGCCATCTCAACATGGCGCAACATGGTAGAGACTCAGCGGGCAATGAAGAATGTCGGACTTTCGGACGAGGCTGCCGTTGCGCAGTTTGAAGGCTCCTACCATGCCGCTTGCGCTTACGGCGAAGACCTCCGCCTCAAACGCACACAGGTGATTAATGCCTTCGGTCCACTGCTTGGTTCTGTGCCTGACAACATAAGCCGTCTCAAACTTTCCGATGCACGCATCAACGAAAACCTCATCGAGGTTAACCTTCAGGTTGTCCGTGCGCGTCCTGACGTGCGTGCCGCCGAGCGTAACCTTGAGATGGCATTCTACAATAACAACCTTGCTGTGGCGAACTGCTGTCCTTCTATCACGCTAAACGGTTCTGTCGGATTGTTCTATGGCGAAATCATCTATCAGGCAGTCGGTTCTCTGCTTCAGCCGCTCTTCAACTCCGGTCGTAACATCGCCGAGGTTCGTATTGCCAAAAGCCAGAAAGAGGCGGCTCGTTGCGCTTACGAACAGGCCCTTCTCAAGGCAGGCATGGAGGTTAACAACGCTCTTGCGGCACGCCAGACCTACTTCCGCAAAACCGTTATGCTCACGTCTCAGGTCAATGCGATGGAACGTGCCTTTGATGCCACTGACACCAAAATGCATCTTGGTGGCGGCACATACCTTGAGGTCCTCACTGCCGAGAATGCACTTATTCAGGCGAATTTCGACCTTATCAACAACCATGGTGCCATTCTCCAGTCGCAGGTTGACCTCTATCTCGCAATGGGTGGCGGCAAATTCGTGAGTGGTGACAACGGTAAAAAATAATTTTGCCGCAATCCTTCGCTATATCGAAAAAAAGTCGTACCTTTGCACTGGATTTTGCGACCGTAGGGACGAGCCCTGCCCGGTCTCGCAAACAAACTGATATTTATCATATTAAAAACAATAACAATTATGAACTTTCCTACTAATCTTAAGTACACAAAAGATGACGAATGGGTTCGCGTAGAAGGCGACGAGGCATTCGTTGGTATCACTGACTATGCTCAGAGCGAGCTTGGCGAAATCGTATTCCTCGATGTTCAGACTGAGGGCGAGACCGTTGAACAGAACGAAGAGTTCGGTTCTGTCGAGGCTGTCAAGACTGTTGCCCCACTGCTTATGCCTGTTTCGGGCGAGGTTCTTGAGGTTAATGCTAAACTTGAGGACGAGCCAGCACTCATCAACAACGACCCTTACGGCGAAGGTTGGATGATTCGCATCAAGATGACTGACCCTTCACAGGTTGAAGGTCTTATGGATGCTGCCGCATACGAAGCAAAGATTAAATAATTACTTTGCGTTTCACAAAACAGGCGGACACATATATGTGTCCGCCTGTTTTTTTTGACTCTATTCGTTATAAAGCCAAACAACTCTCCCCTGTAAGCGCAGCCAAAAGCCAATGGCTAACGGCTAATGGCCAAATAAAAGCGCATAGCAAATTTCTAATTGTAACCGTTTAATTGTAACCCACCACCTAACCATCTGTCTATCAATATCCATTTACCTCAAAACGGCCAAAAATCAATTGTAACCAATTGTAACCAATTGTAACCGCACCACTCTCATAAAATATGCAAAATTTCGTAAATCCCAAAATCGACATTTTCAAATTAACATTAGTTGCGCAAAACTTAACTGCCCTTAAAAAAGACGTAGCCCAAACGAACCCCTGACCTAACTACAACTTGGTCCAAATCCAGAAAATCCCGATTTGAAATGTTAAATTTTCACCTCTGATTTTTCCTCCGACACGTTTTTCCACTATTTTTCCTTCATCTTTGCCTGACTTTTCATCATAACTTTTTCATGGTTACAATTGGTTACAATTGGTTACAATTGATTTTTGGCATTTCCGCCACATTCAGGCATTGGCACACAGATATTTAGCCTCTCGGTTACAATTAAACGGTTACAATTAGAAATCTCCTATACCACCCCTTTGAAAGTGAATTTATATAACTTACCATTAGTGTCTACAAGATACTCGTCGTTCTCATTCAGTTTTGCTTTCAGTGCGTCTAAAGAAAAACGAGTACGAATCTCACTCCCAATCAAATCTGATAATTTTATGATGTGTTTCATAGTTCAATAAATGTATTTATATAGATCTATAGGTTCATTTGTTATTGGAATCTCAACAATAACCAATGTGCCAGGCCATTCCATATTATTTGGCAACTTATAAAAGTTGTTTTCATTGGCTTCTCTGTATGACAATGCATTCTTTTTAGACATAGTTTCATGTCTGAAAAACAACTCTTTGAATCGTTGAAATCAAGAAGCGATTTTAATATTTGAGATAACGGCATCATATCTTGTAATCCAAATCGCAAAGTTACGATTATTTTTTCATATAATGACTGTTTTGAATGATATTTTTTGTTGACCTACGAATTCGTGGAGATTCTTATACGATCCTCAGGTGATGGTAAGAAAATCTGGCTTCAAAAAACTTTCTGAAACACTTGTCCAATTCAAAAATTATTCCTACCTTTGCAAATGCAAACCTACGCATCAGGAAATAACAAAACAAATCACACAATATGATAACAGGGGAAATCAAAAACAGGGTTGACAGTATCTGGGATGTTTTTTGGACGGGTGGTATTACGAACTCGATGACTGTGTTGGAGCAGATGACTTACCTCTTCTTTATGAAGATGCTGGATGATTCGCAGACCAAGAAAGAGGCTAATGCCGCCGCTTTTGGCACGGTGGTCAAAGATGCCACTTTCAAGAAGGGGGTATGGCACAACCCTGATACCGACCGTGATGTAGAGTACGAAAAATTACGCTGGCATATATTCAGGAACCTCGCTCCAGATGAGATGTACCGTATTGTCAGCAAGGACGTTTTCGCATTCATTAAGAACCTTGATTCCGGCAAGCAGTCAGCTTACAGTCGCTTTATGGCTAATGCCACCTTCATGATACAGTCTGCCAGGACTTTGGTCAAGATTGTCGAGGGCATTGACAGCCTTGACATGAACAACCGCGACACCATGGGAGATGTTTATGAATATGTGCTTGGCAAGATGGCTGCTTCGGGCAACAATGGGCAGTTCCGCACTCCTCGTCATATCATACGAATGATGGTTGAACTGATGCAGCCAACGTTGAAGGACACAATAGTCGATCCTGCGATGGGTTCTGCCGGTTTCATCGTCGAGAGTGCTAAATACATTCAGGAGAATTACCGCCAGGCTCTGCTTAAAACCGAGAATGCCGCCCATTTCAGGAACAGCATGTTCCATGGCTTTGACACAGATGCGACCATGCTTCGCATTGGTGCCATGAACCTTATGCTGCATAGTGTCGAGAATCCGGATATTGCCTATCGTGACAGCCTATCGACCGACAACACAGACGAAAACCGATACACGCTTTGCCTTGCCAATCCTCCGTTTACGGGCAGCTTGGACAATGGCTCCGTCAGCAAGTCGTTGCTCTCGCTTGCCAACACCAAGAAGACCGAACTGCTCTTCATGGCTCTCTTCTGCCGGATACTGAAGACTGGCGGACGTTGCGCCAGCATTGTCCCTGACGGCGTGCTGTTCGGCAACAGCAAGGGGCATAAGTCCATCCGCAAGGAGTTGATTGACAATCAGCGTCTTCAGGCAGTCATTTCAATGCCTTCAGGGGTCTTCAAGCCATACGCGGGAGTAAGTACTGCCGTGTTGGTTTTCACCAAGACCAATAGTGGCGGAACGGATTTTGTGTGGTTCTACGATATGAAGGCTGACGGTTACTCACTTGACGACAAGCGCAACGAAATCTCGGAAAACGACATCCCAGACGTGATAGCTCGTTTCAGGAACCTCGAAGGCGAGAAGGAGCGCAAACGCACTGAAAAGTCGTTCCTTGTGCCTGTCAGCGAGATTCGCGAGAACGACTACGACCTCTCTATCAACAAGTATAAGGAGGTGGAGAAGGTCAGGGTTGAATACGAGAAGCCAGAGGTTGTAATGTCCAGAATCGAAGGACTTCAAAACGAGATAAATGCTGCCATTGCTGAATTTAAGGAGAAATTTATGTGATTATGAGAGAAGGATGGAAATATTGCAAACTTGGCGAAATCTGCAAACTCTATCAGCCAAAAACTATTTCGTCTGAATTGTTGTGCTCAGATGGAAAATATTTTGTATATGGAGCTAATGGAGTAATAGGGAGGTATAACCAATATAATCATGAAAATGCTGAAGTTTTAATGACTTGTAGAGGTGCTACATGTGGCACAATAAATTTATCTAAACCTTTTTCATGGATAAATGGTAATGCCATGGTAGTTCATCCTAAATTTGAATATACTTTTTATTCAAATGAATTTTTGGTTTATCTACTTAAATCAATAGATTTGTCATGTGTAATTACAGGATGTGCGCAACCTCAAATTACAGTTCAATCATTATCTCCATTATTGATTCCCGTACCCCCAATTGAAGAGCAACAGCGAATAGTTACAGAACTTGACCTTTTGTCATCTATTATTGAAAAGCAAAAGGCTCAACTCAAAGAACTTGACACTCTTGCTCAAAGCATATTCTATGATATGTTCGGTGACCCTGTGACAAATGAAAAAGGATGGGAAATAAAGTCTCTAATGAATATTGGATATGTGGAAAGAGGAAAGGGTATTTCAAAAAAAGATTTTGTCGAAAATGGAGTTCCTTGTATTCATTATGGACAATTACATACAACATTTAGTGCTTTTACTACGAAACACGTTAGTTGTATCCCAGAAAATTTATTAAAGAAGCCAAGCATTGCTCATAAAGGAGATTTAGTTATGGCTATTACCAGTGAAGATGTTGAATGTTCATGTAAAAGTACTGCGTGGATGGGCGATTATGATATTATTGTAGGCTCTGATGCCGCTATACTACATCATAATCAAAACGGAATTTACCTTTCTTATTGTACCAAAACAGAATCATTCTTTAATGAAAAATCAAAATATGCAAAAGGCTTTAAGGTAACTCATATTTCAACTGCGGAAATTGAGCAAATACCTATATTAATTCCTCCTCTTCCTCTCCAACAACAATTTGCCGATAAAATTCAATCCATAGAATCTCAAAAATCCGCCATAACAAAGTCAATAGCCGAAACTCAGAAACTATTTGACTACACGATGGATAAATATTTTGGATAACTACCATAAAAACGATGAGTTATGAGAAACTTTGACTACCTGAAAGAGCTTGGCTTGAAAGAGCTTTATGGTTACTGCTGTGCGGCAGAGGATAAACAGTTGGTTTCGCCCGAAGAGTGCGCCATCAATTGCCGCAGGGCTTTGGAATATATCGTCAAAGTTCTCTATTACATGAAGGACATAAAGGTCGAGGAGCGCACCTCGCTTTTCGAACTTGTCGATGGTGAGCCTTTCCGTACGTTCATCAACGACGACCGAGTGATGATGGCAGTCCATTATGTCCGGAAAGTAGGCAACAATGCCGCTCATACCGTCAAGGTGAGTAAACGTGAGTCGTTCTTCGCCCTGCTCAACATATACAACGTGGTAGGCTCAATCCTGCTGAAACTGAACATCATCAAGGAGTTGCGACCTTTCGACCAAGGGCTTATCCCTAAGTTCGGACAGCCAACGGTGTCAATGCCTGGGCAGATTACAATCAGCAGCGAAGACGCCATACTGAAGCATGCTGACAAGGAGACTCTTTCTTCTACCCATGCAGTTCCCGAAGTCAAGACCTCCATCACTGAGGCTGAGACAAGGAAACTGTTCATTGACCTTATGCTGAAAGAGGCAGGTTGGGAGATTGTCGAGACAAAAGGCAACATTCAGGCGGGCAAGGCCTGTATAGAAATCGAGCTGAAGGGTATGCCGAACAATGAAGGAAGGGGCTTTGCGGATTACGTGCTGTTCGGCGATAACGGCTTGCCTTTGGCTGTGGTGGAGGCAAAGAAGACTTCGGTTTCTCCCGAAAAGGGCAAGCATCAGGCAGAACTTTATGCCAACTGCCTCGAAATGAAGTATGGAGTGAAACCTGTGATTTACTACACCAACGGTTTCATGACAAGGATAATCGACGGATTGGGCTATCCTCCAAGAAACTTGTTCAGCTTCCACACGAAAAAAGACCTTGAGTTCCTGATACAGAAGCGTGGCAGAAAGGATATTACCGATATGGTCGTACGTGAGGAAATCACAGACCGCCCATATCAGAAAATGGCAATCAAGGCACTCTGCGAACATTTCAATACCAAGAAGCGCAAAGGTCTGCTGGTGATGGCCACAGGTACGGGAAAAACAAGGGTGGCAATCTCGTTGGTTGAACTACTGCAGCGAAACGGATGGGTGAAGAGAGTGCTTTTCCTTGCCGACAGGACACCTCTGGTTGACCAGGCACACAAGAATTTCGTGAAACTGATGCCCGACTCGCCGACGTGCGTTTTGAGCGACAGAAAACAACCCATAGACGACAACGCATTGCTGTTTTTCTCTACCTATCAGACAATGATAAACTTCATTGACACAGACGAGAAACGGTACAGTGTCGGCAAGTTTGACCTCATAATAGTGGATGAGGCACATCGCAGCATTTTCGGCAAATACGGTGCGATATTCAACTATTTCGATGCCCTGCTGGTAGGTCTTACTGCTACTCCTCGCAATGAGGTTGAGAAGAGCACCTACGACATTTTTGAACTGGAACAGGGTGAACCAAATTTCGCTTACGAACTTGAGAATGGCGTGGGCGATGGCTATCTGGTTAACTATGAGGTGCTGAAACGTGGCTCGCTCATTTTGCAGGAAGGCATAAGGTACGATAACCTGACAGACGAAGAGAAACGCCAGATGGAGGAGATTTGGGAGTATGAGAGGCTGAAGAATGATTTGAAGGGCGATGCCCACCGGGATATAGGCAGCAACGAGATTTTCCGTTACGTATTCAACGAAGACACAATCGACAAGGTTCTGCAAGACCTGATGGAGAATGGCTTGAAGGTGCAGGGTGGCGAACGTATAGGCAAAAGCATAATCTTCGCTTACGACCACAGGCACGCTGAACTGATTGTCGAGAGATTCAGGAGACTTTATCCAGTCTATGGTTCGGAATTCTGTGCCTTGATAGATAACTATGTGACATACTCCAAAAGCCTCATAGATACATTCGAGAAGAGGGACGGAATGCCACAGATAGCTGTGTCGGTTGATATGCTCGACACTGGCATTGACGTGCCTGACATCCTGAACCTCGTGTTCTTCAAAAGCGTGAAGAGCAAGATAAAGTTCATGCAGATGATAGGCAGGGGGACAAGGTTGTCGCCTGACATCTTTGGTGCGGGAGGTGACAAGAAGGGATTTCTAATCTTCGATTGGTGCAGGAATTTCGAGTATTTCGGCAGTAACCCGGAAGGCAATGTCCCTCATGGCTCAATATCGCTGACAGAGCAGTTGTTCGGCATAAAGGCTGACATCGCACAGAAACTGCAACATCAGAAATATCAGTCAGACGAATATCTGAAAGGTCTGCACGACAGACTGAAAGAGGAACTGAAAGGGCAGGTGACGGCACTTTCTGACATGCACATTTCGGTGAGGGCAAAGTGGGAGACCGTGACGAAATTCAAGAGCAAAGCGGCATGGCAGTATATCTCTGAAATAGACGTGCTGACAATGAAAAACGACATTGCGCCATTGCTGGTAAAAGATATGTCGGACGAGTACGCAAAGCGTTTCGACATCATCGCACAGACGTTGGAATTGTCGCTGATTGACAATGATGTGGATGGCTCGGTTTGTGCTGAGCGCATAAGAAATATTGCCGAGAAACTACAGGAAAAAGCATCAATCCCAAAAGTTCGGGAGAAGATGAATGTAATAGAAGAGGTCTTGACACCTACGGCATGGGAAAACCTCTCTATCCATTGGATTGAAAAGGTGAGGACGGAACTGCGTGACCTTGTGAAATTGCTGATAGATGGTGAACGAAAATGGTTCATTGTCGATGTACATGATTTGGTTAGTGACGAAGGGCGTTCGGCAGGTGTCACGATGAAAGTGAGCTACCGGAAGAAGGTGATGGATTATCTTGCCGAAAACAGGGATCTGCCAGTGCTGAAGAAGATATACGGCATGGAGCAACTCTCCTTTTTCGACATAAAGGCACTCGAAAAAGTGCTTTGGGAAGAACTTGGCACTAAAGAGGATTATGAGAAGATGACAGCCGGAATGCTGTATGGCGGTAATGTGGCGGCGTTGATAAGGTCGATGATGGGTGTTGACCGTGCTGTTGCCTTGCGGAAATTCAGCGAGTTCCTTTCCGGCACGTCACTCAATTCCGCCCAAGAAGAGTTCCTTAGCGAGATAATCAGTTACGTCTGCGCGAATGGCGACATCAGCAAGGAAACTATAGTAAACGAATCGCCATTTGACGAACGGCTGGACCTCTTCAGCGAAAACATGAGGCAACTCGCCAACTGCGTTGAGTGCATTCACGAAGTGATAACCATTAGGTATAATACAATGACAGACGATAATAGAACTATTAATGCGGCTGATAATACCGAAGCAACGTATGGCTGATTTTGTATTGCTTAAGGAGAGTTCTATAAATTCATTTTGAGTGTTTTCCTGTTTTCGTCACTGGGACACAAATCATTCCAATTTCTCTTGAGAACACCCAAAAACACAATAATTCATAAGTGTAACCGATTTTATATAAAGAACGATATACGAGTCTTTCCTCTCAAATCTTCTCTTGACTTCGGGAATTTTTCTACAATGGCTCATATTGCAGAAATACATATTTGATTATAAGTGAGTCCGT
>JAKSNS010000042.1 GCA_024399545.1 Paludibacteraceae bacterium | reverse complement strand
ATTGTATTTCAGTATAATAATCCGAACAGATACAATGGAATCTTGTTTCCTACGGCATACTCGATATCGTCTGCTGCGATGAAACTGTTTCCAGTTCCTGCAATCTGTCTTCCGTCTTTGTCCGCTCCTCCGACCTCAACAACAAATTGTCCGTCGATTTTGAAATCTGCTTTATGGTGATATTCGACTTGGTGTTGATAGCCTACTTGATTGCAAAAGAAGATTTCCCTTTGAGTGCCGATGTTGGGCTCATGCGATGTCAACGCGTAAATGACGTTTGTGTTGTCCAACAGAATCTTGTCTGGCTTTTGCATCTTTTTGACTGACCCTTCGTCAGAGTAGAGTAGCCTGATCAGTTTTGCCGAACAGAGGTGCTGCAAGTATGTAAGTACAGTTCCACGAGTCATTCCGGTAAGTGTCGCCAACTTGTTGATGTCAACTGTCATTGGCACTTCGCATGCAAGGATGTTGAGAAGTGTTCTCAGTTTGCGGATGCTGCCTACTTCAACGCCACAAAGTTGCGGGAGTTCGATGTTGAGGATAAGGTTGGCGATGTTCTGGACTTTCTGGCCGTATGATGTCACGGACTCTTTGACGAATGGATAATAGCCCTGCTTCATGTAGGTCTTGAAATATTTCAGCGGCCTGATTTTTTCGTTTACAGTGAGGGCAATTTCATTGGCATGCGTCAGCAGGTCTTGCAAATCATGTTTGTCTAATTTTATGTCGTGGATGAATTCAAGGTATTCGCGGAACGAAAGTCCCTGCATGTCGTATGTGACGCACCTGCGGCTGAGATCCGCATCTGCATTAAGGATTTGCAAGAGCGATGAACCAGTGATGACAGTGTGCAGGTCAGGATATGAGTCGTAGATGTTCTTTACATAACGACTCCAGTTCGGATATTTATGCACCTCATCCAAAAAAAGGTATTTGCCACCTTGCTGATAAAACGTCTTCACAGTGTCCATCAGGTTGTGATCCAGAAAATAGGTGTCGTCAAGGTCCATATATAGGGCCTCGGTAGTGTTTACTCCAAAAACGGACTTGATATGTTGCAAGATTATCGTTGTTTTACCAACACCACGTGGGCCTTTCAGACTGATTAATCGTAAAGACCAGTCTATCTGGTCAATCATCATTCTGACAAAATTCAATGTAACTCGCTGTAACAAACGTCTTTGATGTTCAAATAAATACTCCATGACATTTCTTTGTTTTGACGTTGCAAAGTTACAAAATGTTTTTTACATAAGACACATTTATGCGAAAAATGTTTTTCGCATAAAACACTTTTATAGAAAAAATGTTTTTTAGATAAGACACATTCCATGCATAAGCAGAAAAAAACCACATAATGTGTCACCAGTTCATGTATTACAAAATCGGTAGGGTATGCCCCAAATTAATTGAGTTAATTGAGTTAATTGAGTTAGATGGCTAATAAATCTTAACGCACCATCCCCAAAAGCCAATGGCTAACGGCTAACGGAAAAAAGCAAAAAAACGCACTCCAACGGAGCAGCACCGAAGGATGTACGGACTAACAACCATTTTCCAACCCCAAAAACAAAAAAGCACCCATTTAAGATTATTTAACGCCAAAAACCTGCACTTTTTCAAAAACGAACCCCATATATAGGGTAGAGGCCCTACTAAAAAGCCAATGGCTAAAGGCCAATAGCCAACAAATAAAATTTTCCCTTCATCCCTATGAAATTACAAAAAAAATCATTACCTTTGCACCCGATTCAAAAAACATACCAAATGAAACACCTTTTCTTCGTCTTTCTACTACTCTCTTTCCTGTCCTCCGTTGTCGCTCAACAATATAGGGCTATGTACTTCGTCTTTCTGCACGACAAGGCCAACACCCCCTACTCCCTCGCCGCGCCACAAGATTTCCTTTCACAACGCGCCATCGACCGTCGTGAACGCCTCAACATACCAATCGACTCTGCCGACATACCAATCAATCGTGCCTATGTCTCCCAGATAACCGCTACTGGGGCTACCTTCTACCACGCCTCACGTTGGATGAACGGTCTCCTCGTCTATGCCTCCGACAATCAGTTGCAGGACATCCTCGCACTCTCGTTCGTCGATTCTGCCGAAATGGTTCGTCCAGCCATCGCCCCAGCCTCAAAACCAGCAAGGACGAAACCCCTCAAGTCTGCCAACGACACCCCTGTCGAGGATTCGCAAAACGTTCAGATAGGTGCCGATAGCCTTCACTACGCAGGATTCCGCGGACAGGACGTACAGATTGCGGTCATCGACGCCGGCTTCCCTGCCGTCAACACGATGCCTGGCTTCGACTCACTCCGCAACCGCGGCGGAATACTCGGCACATACGATTTCGTCAACGACACCACTAACGTCTATCACGAGCATTACCACGGCACTATGGTACTCTCCACCATGGCGTACAACGACCCAAAGGAGTTTGTCGGAACTGCCCCCGACGCCGATTATTGGCTCTTTATCTCCGAGGCTAACGGTGACCTTGAGGAGTATCTCTACGAGTCAGACCTCCTTGCCATTGCCTTCGAGGCTGCCGACAGCGTAGGTGCCGACATCATAACGGCATCGCTTGGCTATTTCTATACCGAGGACAACAACCCCGATTTCAACTACGCGAATATGAACGGCCGTTTCTTCCGCTCGTCACGTGCCGCCACAATGGCTGCCGAACGAGGAATTATCCTCTGCATAGCGGCTGGCAACGAAGGCGCAGACCCTTGGTATTACATCGACACCCCTGCGGACGCTGACAGCATCCTCTGCATCGGTGGTGTTGACCCTGACGGCTACCACTCCTACTTCAGCTCATACGGGCCATCGTCCGACGGCCGCATAAAACCAGAACTATGCGCCAGAGCCACTTTCGCTACAGTCGCCGAACCTTTCTACGGCTCCCTGACATATAGCAACGGCACATCATTCGCCACCCCTATCTCAGCTGGTGCAATCGCCTCACTACTCTCCGCACTCCCAGGCGCAAACCCTGCCGTCGTCCGCCATACGCTCCTTGAGACCGCCTCGCAGGCTGAGAATCCCGACAACGCCCTTGGCTATGGCATACTAAACGTTTGGCACGCCTACAACAAACTTAAGGAAGAACCTCTTTCGGTTGACGAACCTACAGCCCGAAACTTCGAGGCATCGTTCAATGATGGCTACCTGAATATCGAAAACTACTCAGGGCCTTTTTCGCTGTATGATATAACTGGCAAGCTTATACTCACTGACACCTACGAATCACCACTTTATATCCCCTCACTCGCACATGGACTCTACCTCCTCCAACTCCCTTCCGCCACAATAAAAATCATCTGGTAATATATGCTGTAGAGACGCACGGCCGTGCGTCTCTACAGCATCTCTCCTACTATTCCTCTATCTGACGTATCACCTCATCGGCATTCCTCAACGCCTTCATAAACATCCTCATCCCTACCGCCATACCCACCAAAAGCCCAATCACAACACCTATAGTCAACGAATGCTTATACCACATCCTATCTGGCTCAAGCGCAAGATGGTAAATCTCCCATTCCAACCATCCAATCCACACTGCAATCATAGAGTTACCAACCCACAACCACCTCTTCATCTCAACCTTGAATTTCCTCATTCTTTCAGCCACGTCTTTCAGGTTGCCGTTCATCAGGTCACGTTCCGTAACTGGACCGTAAATCCTTTTGGTAGCCAGCATACAGACCGCCATCATCAAAACAGTGGCTGCTATGAACGTCCATGACGAACCGAACGAAAACCTAAACGACAGGGGCGCAATAATAATCACCACGAGTGCGCAGGTGTACTCCATCCTCTTCGCTACCCTCAGTTTATCAACATTCGTGTTCATAACCTTGCGCATCATCTTATCGTTGATAATGCTTTCATGCTCTATTTTCTCTTTAAGGATGCCGATTTGCTCACGCATCTCATTAATCTCATCTTTTTCCATAACTTATTCTTTGTTGTCACTACGTAATTCTTCCTTAATCCTATGCAGTTTCACCCCTACATTCTGGGCTGTTATGCCGATAACGTCAGCAATCTCCTCGTAACTCATATCCTCAAGCCACATCAGCACTATAGCCCTGTCGATTACCCCAAGCCTCTGTATCCTCTTGTGCAGTTGCCTGATTTGCATACTCTTTGTGTCACGGTCAATATACAGGTTAGCCTCCATGCTCAGTGGCATACGTTTACCTCGCCTCTTTTTACTCCGTTCCATGGAAATGCAGGTGTTCAGTGCGACACGGTAAATCCAAGTCTCAACCTTGCTCTCGCCTTTGAAACCCTCGAACCCCTTCCATAGGTTCACCAACACCTCTTGGAACATATCGTTCACCTCATCCTCATCCTTCGAGAACATATAGCACACAGTGAAAATAGTGCCTTTATTCTCCCGGACAATCCTGGTGAACTCAAACTCATTATTATTCATCCTGAAAAAAGCTTTTGTTTATTAGACGAAAAACAACCCCACTTTATTACACCAAAATGAAAAAAATGATTATTATATACCACAAAACACCACAACCACCTATTCTAGTCCTTCTATAAGAACTATTTTTCCTATACCCTACCCTTCTTCCTGATTTCCAAAGGCGACGACCCAAAATGCTGCCTTACATATTTACAAAAAAAAGATACTGATGGAAACTTCAGTTTATACGTTATCTCCTTTATATTCATATCCGTCTTGAGCAGGAAATATTTTATCCTCTCGCATGTCATCTCTTGTATAACCCCCGACGCTGTCATGTTCAGTTTCACACGGCAAACATACGACAGGTATTTTGGGGTAATGTTCAACCTTGTGGCATACCAAGCCACCTCCCTATGCGTCCCGTCGTCTTCCTTCAGGTCATTAACAAAGTTCCTTGCCAGCTTGTCCCCTGCGGTATATGCCTCCGCCACCTCTTCACTGCGAAACCTTTTATTGATACCTGCCAGCACCTCGTATGTCGCCGCCTTAGCCAACAAAAGATAGGTCTTTTTCCTATACTCCGACTGTTCACCTTCCATATACAACTTTAGCATTGCGAAATAAGTCTCCAGCAGTTTCACGTTTTTATCGCCCCTCAACCTGAATACAGGATTGTTCTGCAATTTCTTTGTCACATCCCACCAACGTGGCTCCACCCTGCAAATCTCCATCATCAGTTCATGCACCATTTTGTTATCCACGCTTAGCAGATACCCACCGAAATCGGGTGTCCTCATGAATTGCCCCACAAAAAACTCCGTAGCCATTATCACCATTTCGTTAGCTTTTATAGTCAGGCTATTGTCAACCACTTTCATCTGCATCGCACCACTTGTACATACCATCAGGCAATATTTGTTGTCCGCGCTAAATATCTCTTGTGAAATGTCTTCAAGATTGTCCGTAAATATTATATTCTCAACTTTATAAACCATAAGTATGTATAATTTTTTTTGGCGTGCAAAGTTACGACTTTTTTATGACCTTTTTACTACTTTTTTTGCGAAAATACGTTCTAATTGTCTTGATATTTTTGTCTTTTTTTCTTATTTGGTGGTTCTATCAATATAATAAATCCACCTAAATATTCTTTTTCCAAAAAACCGCCTTTATTCCAAAAAAAATCACTATCTTTGCACCATCATTTATTTATAATCTTTTCAACCCGAATCTTATTATGTATTCTATTGGTATTGACATCGGTGGCACAAACACTGATATAGGTCTCGTAACCGAAAACGGCTCAATCATCGCCCGTCGTAACCTCCCCACAGCCTCTTACACAGACTATCATCTCTATGTGAAAGACATTATGGGGCAGATAAACGACATGCTCTCCGGAAACAAACTGAAACTGGGCGATTTGTCGGGTATCGGAATTGGTGCGCCTAATGGCAATTTCTATACAGGGTGCGTCGATTACGCCCCTAACCTCAACATGAAAGGACTCCTTGAGTTTGAAAAAGAGTTCCACAAGTACGCCGACATCCCAGTCGTCCTAAGCAACGACGCAAACGCCGCCGCATACGGCGAATACGTCTATGGTGGGGCAAAGGGAATGAAGCATTTCATAATGTTCACCCTCGGCACAGGTGTCGGCAGCGGTATCGTCGTTGACGGCAAACTTGTCCATGGCAGCACTGGGGCGGCAGGCGAACTTGGCCACAACATACTTATCCCAGGTGGCCGCCAATGCGGTTGTGGCCGTCAGGGTTGCCTTGAGGCATACGCCTCCGCTCGTGGTATCGTCCGCACTTATTGCGAACTCAGGGCTGAAAGCAAATGCCAAGGCGAATGCCAGAAAGATTGGATTTCACCTTCCGTGCCTGACTCTGAGGTGACAAGCCTTATGATAGGTCGTGCCGCAAACGCCGGCGAACCCCTCGCCCTTGAGACTTACCGCCGCACGGCTGACCTTCTTGGACTTGCGATGGCTAATGCCGTAACTTTCTCCGCCCCCGAGGCAATCTTCCTTATGGGTGGCCCAACCAAGGTCGGCGAACCTCTGCTCAAACCACTCCGCGAAAGTTTCGATAAATACATGCTCAACATCTACAAAGGCAAATGCCGCATAATGATGTCGCAACTCAAGGACAACGAGGTCGCCATCCTCGGTTCTGCGGCTCTTATACACCTCCGCAAATAACTAACACCATATTACTATGAAACGCATCGTTCCGTTCATATTAACCTTTGTACTCCTTAGCTTTGGGCAATGTCTGGGGCAAAACCTTACCCAATACGTCAACCCCCTTGTCGGCACTGACGCCCACGGCCACACTTTCCCTGGGGCGATTGTCCCTTTTGGCCAGATTCAGCCCAGCCCCGACACTCGTCTTGGTGGTTGGGACGGCTGTAGCGGCTACCACTTTTCCGACGACACAATCTACGGCTTCTCGCACACCCACCTGAATGGCACTGGTTGCGAGGATTACTGCGACATCCTCCTCATGCCTGTCATCCTTGACGGTGCCAAATCTTGCACCCCACAATATTACAAGTCCCACTTCTCGCACGACAACGAGGTCGCCTCGCCTGGTTACTACAGTGTCCTTCTTGACCGTTACGACATCAAGGTTGAACTGACCGCCTCACAGCGTGTGGCTGTCCACCGTTACACTTTCAACAATAACAACGGCACTAAGGCTTTCATCGTTGACCTCAACCACCGCGACAGGCTAATCAATGCAGGTTTCGCACACAAAAGCGGGAAAATCATTTCTGGTTTTCGCGAAAGTTCCTCTTGGAATCCCCACCAATATTGCTATTTCGCACTCAAGACTTCCGTCCCTTTCTCACATATAGTCTATATGGACAACGACACAAGGGCTATCGTCTTCCTACCCGATAACACCAAATCCGTCGAGGTTTACCTATCAATATCAGGTGTTGACAACGACGGTGCTGTTCGCAACCTCGCCACTTGTGATAACCAAAAGTTTAATTCAATCCGCAAGAACGCTGATGCCACTTGGAACAAAACCCTCTCAAAGATAGAACTCGAAGGCGGTACGTTGACACAACTACGAAATTTCTACACAGCCCTCTACCACTGCTACACTTCCCCATATCTTTGGAGTGACGAAGACGGCCGTTACCGTGGCACTGACAACCAAATCCACCAAGCCTCCAATGGTCGCAATGTCTATACCGTTTTCTCTCTTTGGGACACTTTCCGCACACTCCATCCTCTGATGTCAATCATCGAGCCTGACCTCACCCACGATTTCCTCTATACTATGCAAATGCAGTGGGAACAGGGCCACGAACTGACTATGTGGGAACTCGCCTCTCACGAGACGCATTGTATGATTGGCTACCACAGTGCCCCTGTAATCCTTGACGCATACCTCAATTCCGAACCTTGCCGTGACGATGTCGCAATGATGTTCTCACTACTCCAAGGACTCATAGCAACCTCCAACCGCACCCCCGCCCATTGCACATACGCAAATCGCAACTACCTCTCCTCCGAGGACGATAACGAGTCTGTCTCAAAAACCATCGAATACGCATACGACGATTGGTGTATCGCAAAGCTTGCTGGCTATCTCTACCCTGAACTCTTCTCGCTTTCCGACAAATATTACAAGCGTTGCCAGTCTTGGCAGAACGTGATGGACCTTGACGGTTTCATGCGCGCCCGTCGCAATGGTGCTTTCGTCACCCCGTTCAACCCTGTTGAGGTCAACAACCACTACACCGAGGCTAACTGTTGGCAATACAGTTCCTTCGTCCCTCACGACGTTTATCGTTGGGCTGAGATGCTCGGTGGCAACGACAAGGCTCTCGCTTTCCTTGACTCCCTCTTCACAATGTCCAGCCAGACCTCTGGCCGTGAACAGGTTGACATCACTGGGTGCATAGGACAATACGCACACGGCAATGAGCCTTCGCACCATGCGGCTTACCTATATACCTACTTTGGCAAACCCGCCAAGACAAACTCTCTCGTCCACCGTATCCTCGACGAACTTTACACCCCACAACCTGACGGGCTTTGTGGCAACGAGGACTGCGGGCAGATGAGTGCCTGGTATGTTATGTCATCTATGGGACTTTACCCCGTTTGCCCTGGTTCTGGCGAATATGTCACTCTCCAACCAATATTCTCCAAAGTGACTATCCATCGTCCGTCAGGGGATATGGTTATTGACGAAACATGGCAAGCGGGCAAGTTCTTCCGCGACGGTTCTTTCCACGACACCAGCGTCACTGGCATTCCTTCCGAGTACCGTACCACCCCTTGCCCTGTCTTCTCTGACTGGCAACCCCAATTCTCCGATTCTGCCGTCGTAGCCATCACCTGCAAAGACCCTTATGCCATAATCTATTATACACTCGACGGTTCAGCACCTACCGAGGATAAGGCTATCCGTTACACTAAACCTTTCACCGTCAAGCAGAGTGTCATAATAAATGCCATGGCAAAAAGTCCCGACCTTAAAGCCAGCGAAACCGTCGCACACTCAATGGCTCTCTTCGTCCCTGACAAAGCTCTAACATACGTCACTCGCCCTGAACCCCAATACACCGAAAATGGCGAAAAAGGTCTTATAGACAACATTCACGCACCTGCCAACTACCGCATTGGCGGTTGGCAAGGCTGGACTCAGGATATGGAAGTCATCGTTGACCTTCTCTCCATCCGTCAGGTCAACCACGTTGGCGTTGAGTGCCTTGAGAATATAAACAGTTGGATTGTCTTCCCTTCGGCTGTCGAGGTTTACACCTCCTCCGACGGTGTTAACTATACTTACGCAGGCAAGGCTGTCAATAGCTCCTTCCCTGTCGTTTACGAACGAAACGATGAGTTCACGATAAACGAGTTCGGCATTAACCTCAATACCATTGCACGTTACGTCAAACTGAAAGCCGTCAACTACGGGCTTCTACCCGATTGGCACCTCAGTGCAGGTAACCAAGCATGGCTCTTTGCCGACGAGGTAATAATACGCTAATTCCCAAGGTTCACACCCTACGTTGATCCATTATAACGAACCTTGAATAAAAATATCTCCAATGAAAAAATTTTTTTCCACCACATTGCTCATTTTCACGCTGCTAACCCTCTCAGCAGCTGACTCAATCCAAGTCCGTGGCTTTTGGATGCGTTACTCAAAACCCAAAACGGTTGCCCTCGACACCGCCCGTATCCGTCGCGACAGCATCGCAAACGCAAAACGTGTCAAGTTCATCTACGACGTTGATTTCTACTCCTATTTCGACAATCGAGAGTACCACGAACCATACCAAACCCCACAAACCATCTTCAATTTCCGCCTTGCCCCAGAGGTTGGTGTGCAAATCCGTGACCTCTTAGGTGGCTCGCACCGCCTGATAGCCGGTATTAACTACACCCAACGACTTGGTGGCGACTGGAATGACGTGCAGTTCGACCCTACTGCTTACTATCATTACCACTACAAAGGCGTCAACTTACGCCTTGGCGCAATACCTTTTGCCCAGCGTCTCCACGCACTCCCCGACTTCCTAATGTATGACTCAATAGGCTATTTTCACCCAAATATCCAAGGTGCGCTGATCTCTTACGAAGACCATCGTGGTTATGCCGAGTTTATGTGCGATTGGCGTGGCGCACAAGAGACTGACTGCCGCGAGATGTTCCGCATAGTCATTGATGGCCGCTACAAATACAAATGGTTCAACATCGGGGGATTCGTCCAACTTAACCACAAGGCGAATTTCAGACAGCCAACGCCACGCGAAGGCATCTGCGACGATTTCTACGTCTCTCCACAGATAGGTTTTGATTTCACCAACCTACTCTCCCCTATCGACTCTTTCTCCGTGACTTTAGGCTACGTCCTTGGCATTCAGAACGACCGCCGTGCCGAAATCCACGAGAGACCACAAGGCTTCACAGCCGACCTATACTTCAACTGGTGGTTCCTCGGCATTCACGACCGTTTCTATTATGGCGAAAATATGATGCCTAACTACGGGAAATGGGGTCATTTCCTAAATCAAGGCGACCCATTCTACCAATCCAAAATCTACAATCGCCTTGACATTTTCGCCTACATCTACCGCAACTCCTTCGTCAACTGCTACCTCTCCTATAATCTCCACTACGATGGCGAAACCCTCCAACACCAACAGCAACTTAACGTCCGCTTCCTACTCTCAGGCATCAAATCCAAGAAACCACTCCGCAACATATTTGAAAAATAATACCAACTAAAAAAACCACGTTCCACATGAATGGAACGTGGTTTTTTAATATTCATTAGCCATTTGTCTCAATTAACTCAATTAACTCAATTAAAAAAGGGACTATATCGGCTCTTTCTTTACCATCACGAGCCTTACCCCCAACTCATCGCAAATCTTCCTCAACTCCTTCTCGAAATAATACCCAACAGAGCCGACAACTACGCAATCCGTCTCCTGCCAACCCTCAAACCTGCAAACATTCCTCTTCACGAAACGCCTGAACGTCCCCTCAACCAACTCCCTTACATACTCCTCTTCCCTATACATTCCCAACAGTTTCGCAAAACCTGCCAACCACCTGTTAGCCATCGGCTGACGATATACCTTCTCAACAACCACAGAATAACTCAAACCATACTCACGCTCCAAAACCTCAGTCAACCACCCGGGCGTCAACCCTTTGACATAATCCGAAATCAACTCCCTGCCCATAACCGCACCTGACCCCTCGTCACCAAGGATATACCCTCCTGCATTTACCTTCCCAACCACTTTCACGCCATCCCACAAAACAGCGTTCGCACCTGTTCCCAAAATACAGACAATCCCTCGTCTATCGCCTAAGGTACCCACCGCCGCACCAACGATATCCGACTCAACACTCACATCACTACATCCACTCGCCGCCACAAGCTCTTCACGGATAACCTCGTTCACCTCACCGCCTATACAACCAGCACCGTAAAACCTTATCCTCTCAACACCCCGCATCCCCACCTTCGCCATCTCCTCGGCAATCACAACACGACTCTGCTGCGCTGCGTTAATACCTGCCGTAAACACTTGACGAACAACCTCTCCACCATCGGTGAAAACCCATTTTGCCTTTGTCGAACCTGAATCTACTGTTAATTCCATATAAATATACTCCAAATTTTGCCGCAAAGGTAGAAAATTTTTCTGAAACAGGCAAACAATCTCGGATTTTTTTACTAACTTTGCACCCAAATATATCATACCGTTTTTATGGGCAAAATCATCGCTATCGCTAACCAAAAAGGTGGTGTGGGCAAAACTACAACCTGCATCAACCTCTCTGCCTCATTGGCAAAACTTGGCAAGAAGGTCCTCCTCATTGATGCCGACCCACAGGCAAATGCCTCAACTGGTTTAGGAATTGAAATCAAAGGACTTAACAAAACTATATACGAATGTCTCATTGGCGAAATGGCTGTCGCCGACGCTGTCGTACCTACCGACTACGACAACCTTTTCGTATTACCGTCGCACATAAACCTTGTTGGCGCGGAAATCGAAATGATTAATATGGACGACCGCGAGATGTGTATGCGAAATATGCTTATGAACATCCGCGACGACTACGATTACGTCATTATCGACTGCTCTCCTTCCCTCGGCCTGATTACGGTCAATGCGCTTTCTGCGGCAAATTCCGTCATCGTCCCTGTACAATGCGAGTATTTCGCTCTCGACGGCATAGCCAAACTTTTCAACACAATCAAGCTCATCAAAGAGTCCCTCAACCCTTCACTAATCATCGAGGGCTTCCTCCTCACCATGTACGACACACGCCTCAAATATGCCAACCAAGTGGCTGACGAGGTGCGCCACCACTTTGGCGACATGGTCTTCTCTACCATAATCCAACGTAACGTAAAACTCTCCGAGGCAACTTCCTACGGTCAGCCTGCACTTGTCTATGACAAAGACTCTAACGGTGCTAAGAACCACATTGACCTCGCCAAGGAACTCATAAGCCGCGAAAACAAAGAACAAGCATAAAAAATGGCCAGCAACAACAATAAACAGAAACTCGGTCGTGGCCTTGACTCCCTGCTCGGAGCTAACTCCACTTCTAATACCAAACCTGCCGAAGCTGTCGGCTCTACTGTCTTCGCCGAACTCCCAATCTCAGATGTTCACCCCAACCCTAACCAACCTCGCACGGATTTCGACGAACAGGCACTCAACGAACTCGCAGACTCTATACGCGAGAACGGCATAATAACCCCTATTACTGTACGCAAAATCGCCGACCACAATTACCAAATCATTGCTGGCGAACGTCGTTACCGTGCAGCGCAAATCGCATCTTTGACCAAAATCCCAGCATACATTCGTGAGGTCAACGAAGATAAGGTACTCGAACTTGCACTCATCGAGAATATACAACGCGAAGACCTGAATGCCATAGAGATTGCCCTCTCTTACAACAACCTGGCACAATCATTCTCACTCACCCAGGAACAAATCGCCGAACGTGTGGGCAAAAAACGCTCAACAATCGCCAACTACCTTCGTCTCCTGAACCTTCCTGCCGAAATCCAACTTGGACTGAAAGACGGCAAGATTGAAATGGGGCATGCACGCGCTCTCGCCAGCGTCGAAAGCACAGAACGCCAACTTGAAATCTACAATAAGGTTCTCGCTGAAAACGCAAGCGTCCGCCGCACAGAGCAACTCTGCTCCTCTGACGCAAAAACAAAACCCACTAAACCATCCTCAATACACATAAACGAAGTAGCTGACATCGAGGACGGATTGAATATGATTCTTGGCTCGAAAGTCAAACTCGCCTATTCAGAAAAAGGTAGTGGTAAAATCACAATCTCTTTCAAGAGCGATGACGAGTTCGAAAGGCTAATGAAACTTTTTGAACAACTGAAGGACACCCCTAACGACACCCTGTAAATAGGTTAATGAAACGCAAAACCTACATATTGCTCATCTTACTTTCCGTTTCACAGTTCATTCTCTCGCAGAACGGACTGAACGTCGCCATACCAGATTCTGCCGCCACAATCTCATCACCTATCGTCCCAAAGTCAAAAGCCCTCGTTGACCCAGAAAAGACCGCCAACGCCACCCCTGCCAAAGTCGCTAACAAACTGCCTAAAGACACTACTTCACGTTTCTTACCAAAAACCGACACACTAAACCTCTCCGACATTCCAGTCATGATGAGGGACACAAGCCACAATGACACGGTTTTCGGTGGCATTCAACCCCTTTACCTAAATTTCCACCCAAACCCACAGACGGCTCTTTGGCTGGCATTCACTTTCCCTGGCCTTGGGCAAATCTACAACCGCAAATACTGGAAACTTCCTATCATCTACGGCCTTGGCGTTGGCATTGGCTACGCCATCTCCTACACCAACAACCTTTATAAGGATTACCTTGTCGGCTATCAGAGCTTCAGTAGCACAAGACCAAACCCAAAACTCTACGAGCCTCTGATTCCAAAAAATTACCCTGAAGCAAACGTCGGTACTTATCTGAAAAACCAGATGAATGACTACCGCCGTTACCGCGACCTGTCAATAGTAGCAGCCGTCGCACTCTATGCCCTGACGATTGTAGATGCTTTCGTCGATGCGCAACTCTCTGATTTCGACATCTCCCCAGACCTTTCGATGAAAGTAAAACCTTCCGTCGAAAAGGTCAACCAAGAGTCCTCGGTAGGTGTCGGCATGCAAGTCAATTTTTAACATCTTGAACTTATGAAACGTTTCGTTATAATACTACCTCTGATAATCGCTTTTACTACACTACTGGCGCAAACCCCACCCCCTGCGCAAGACACTATCAAACCAACCCCTAAACCAGTTCCGGCTTACGATGCCGCACTTGACTCACTCATACACGATTTCTTCGTCCTCCGTGCTTTCAAGTCTGATTGCTCATACGCCGACCTTGACGTAACTACATTCTGTTCCGACTCTATCTACATCCGCCGCCTACAGAAACTCCCTAACGAGATGGAAATGCCTTTCAACCGCGAAGTGAAGGCATTCATCGAAATGTACCTCCGCAAACGCCGCCAAGTCAGTTACATGGTGGGGCTTGGCAACACCTATTATTTCAAGATGTTCGAGGAAATCCTCGCAAAATACAACGTCCCTATGGAACTCTGCTACCTTCCTGTCATCGAGAGCGCACTCAACGCACATGCCGTGTCAAATGCAGGTGCGGCAGGACTTTGGCAGTTTATGGTAACTACCGGCCGCCTCTACGGTCTTGAGGTTAACAGCCTTGTGGACGAACGCATGGACCCTATAAAATCAACCGACGCAGCCGCCCGCTACCTCCGCGACCTCTATAAAATCTACGGCGACTGGCATCTGGTAATCGCCGCTTACAATTGTGGCCCTGGCAACATCGCTAAGGCCATGCGACGCTCGGGGAAAGACACCTATTGGGGTATCTATCCTTACCTTCCTAACGAGACTCGTGGTTACGTCCCTATTTTCATCGCCGCTAACTATGTGATGAACTACTACAAGGAACACAACATCTGCCCTGCCACGTCTCTGTACAAATATGCCGTTGACACAATAATGGTTTCTGACCGTGTACACCTCCGCCAGATTGCAGACGTCACCCACATACCTTACGAGGAACTGCAATTCCTTAACCCCCAGTACAAGAAAAACATCATCCCAGGAAACATCAAGCCTTACCCACTGATACTCCCTCTCGCCAAAATAAATTCCTACGCACTCAACCGCGACAGCATCTTGAATTACATGCCTGAACTCTCGGAACGCCTTGAAAAAGTCACAGCAGGCAACGGCTCTTCGGGCAACGCAAAAACCTCTAACTCCAATACTAACAACTGCATTTACTACAAAGTCAGAAAAGGCGACACACTCTCCTCTATTGCACGAAACAACCGCACGACTGTCGCCAACCTACAGAAATGGAACAAACTCCGCTCAACAAACATAAAGATTGGCCAGACCCTGAAAATATACAAGTAGGAAAATGCCGAAGGAAATAACCAAATCATATTACTCAATATCCGAAGTCGCACAAATAACGGGCATAGAGGAACCTACACTCCGTTTTTGGGAAAAGGAGATTCCACAACTCAACCCACCACGCACCAAGGGCAACACCCGCCGTTACCGACAGGAAGACATTGACATCATCACACAAATCAAATTCCTAACACAAACCTGCCTCTACTCTCTCGAAGGTGTCCGCCAATGCCTTAACTCAAACTCGGCAAAAGTGGCAAACATAACCAAAGCCGCCAACCACCTTCTCAAAGCCCGGCAGGAACTGCTCGCCATCCGCCGTGAACTTAACGAAATCTCCGCACTACGCGAAGAAATGATTATAGAATCAAAACAAAACGAAAATGAAAACCCTCTTTAAGGCATTCGGCATTTTCTGCCTTCTCGGTATCGCCTACTCAATTCTCCAAACCACTCTTGCCTTGACCGTCCCCCAATGGACATCCTCAATCACAGGCCTATATGTCTTGCAATCCCTATCCTTGATAGTAGTCTTCGGACTTTCCGCCTATTGGGGAATACGTGCCACTGAACACACCGAACCTCTGCAGGCAGTAGGTTTCCGCACTACCCTACCCTGCCGCAACGCCCTCCTTGCAGCAGCACTCTCAGTAGTCGCACTCCCTTTCGTCGCATATACCGAAGAACTCAACGAACAACTCCCCCTGCCTGACATTTTCATCATGATGGAACAGATGGCACTTGTCATCACTGAGCGCATGATGAACACATCATCCTACAGCCGCCTCATCCTCAACATCATCGTCATTGCCGCCGTTCCTGCCATCTGCGAAGAGATAATGTTCCGTGGCTGGATACAACGCCGCCTCACCGGTCTTATGAACCACCACACCGCCGTCTGGGTAACAGCCATAATCTTCTCCGCCATCCACCTACAGTTCCTTGGCTTCTTCCCCCGCCTCTTCCTCGGCCTTATACTTGGCTATGCCTACTACTACACACGCTCCCTTTGGGCATCTGCGCTCATGCACTTCCTCAACAATAGCTTGGCAGTAATCACGGCATTCCTGACCTACAACAAACTCATCGAAGAACCCCAACCCTCTGTCCCTCTTGCCATAGCCTCCCTCGCCCTCTCCATCACTCTAACCTACTTCCTCTCAAAAGCACCCCAAAAACAATATTGAAATACTGAGACTGATATTGACCCACCACCACACCTGTTTACGGGTCGGAAAGGGTAAGACACATAAAAACCTACCCCCAACTTTTTAGGTGAAATTATTGAAATTATTGAAATCGCATGCAAGCCGAAACCTCAAATGCGC
>JAKSNS010000041.1 GCA_024399545.1 Paludibacteraceae bacterium | reverse complement strand
CGTTAATCTATCGTTGGGGCTGCGTCAGGAGTGGGTGAAGGAGGCTATATGATCAGGACGTAAAAAAAGGACACCCTGTGTGGATGTCCTTTTTTATTTTATAAGCATTTTTATTTCATTTCCTCTTCCAATTTGGTGAGTTCGTCGGAGCATTCGGCGATTAGTTTCTGAGCCTCTTTTATATGGACAATCATTGCCGCGGGGTCTATGTTGCCAGAGTTGACGAGGTTTATAATCTCTTCGACGCGTTTGAGTTTTTCGGTGTACGTCATTTCAAGTTATGGGCGTTTTGTGCAAGTGTAAGAGGTTAGGTAAGCGAAGTCGCTTGACCCAAAGGAGAGAGTGTAAACACTCTTGAATGTCATCTCAGTCACATTGTTGTCGGCATCTCGCATAACCGAATAGTTGCGGAAAACGAAGTCGATGTCGCCCCATTCGCCGAAGTAATCGCTGGAGCATTCATTTAAGAGGAGGATACCGTCTTTCTCGACAGCCGTGGTGGTGAAGAAATCTTTTTCTTCCATAGTCTCTTCCTTGTAGAATGTGGCAGTGACTTGGAATAAGCCTGGGGTGAGTTCCTCGACAGTCAGCCAACCACTTTCGGGAGGGTTTCTCTTTCCAGTGAATTGCTCGTAGAATTCCTCATCGAACCATGTCCCGTCGTCGTTCATGATGCTGTCAAAGACCATATATAAATCGTAAGTCCCTACGAAAGGATTTTGCGAGACGGGTTTTTTGTCGTCGTCATCTTTTTTGCAAGATACCGTTAAAGCGCAAAGTGCCGTAAAAACGATGGCGAGAATAAAGAGATTTTTTTTCATAGCTTATGTGATTTTAAGTTTAGAAAGAGATTACAAGACCTGCGGTCATTTGGTCAGTGCGGAATTTGCCAGAGTTTTTCCAGCGGTCGCACAAGCCCCACTCGTATTCAAAGTGAATACCAAACCTGCCGAATTTGACGACTGCGCCTAAGCCCATGGGAATGTCGAACCAGGTCATACGTTTGTGGTCGGAAGAGGTTTCAGTGGTTTTCGACCCTTCGGTTTTGACGGTATGTTTGCCGTTGACGTAATCGGTGTAGATGTAGTTGTTCCTGTTTACGCGGAGGTTTTCCATGGTTGATACCAGGAAGTTGAGCGAAGGGCCGGCGAAGGCTGTGAAGCAACTTGTACCGCCGAATTTGAACGAGTAACCGAATTTGATAGGTACGATTAGGTTGTGGTTGAAATACTGGATGTCGCCTTTGCCAGGGAGGGTGTATGAGATGAGGTTGACGTCCCTGTTTACGCGCATGGTGAACTGGTATTGGAAACCCGTGACAATTACCATGCCTTTGTAGAGGTTCTGCTGGACGTAGAAGCCAGTATTGAAACCATGCGCGAGGTTGTCGTCCTTGCCATTCCAAACAGCCTTAAGGTCATCGACATTGGTGTGGACGTCCTGATAAGCGTAATTGAAGGTAAAACCAGTGTAACTGATGTCGTCACCGCCAGACTTCGTACCCTGGGCGGAAAGCGCAGCGGTGAACAGGAGTGCGAGGAGTGTAGTGAAGAGTTTGTCCTTCATGGCCATCACATATTAGAAAACGAATACCGCGCCAAGGGAAACCTGGTGGGAATTCCATTTTGCACCATTTATGTTATCTTTTACGTTATCTTTGCAGCGGTCAATCAAGCCATATTCGTATTCAAACTTGATACCAACGAATTTATGTCTGAAGGTAAAGCCAAAGCCGATAGGGATGTCGAACATTTTGAGGCTTTTGAGCTCAGAGCTTGTCTCGTCCACTTCGCCATCAATGTCGCTTTTGTATTTCCCGTTGACCCAATCGATTTTTTGGTAGGTATCATTTTTGAATTTCAGTTTCTCAGTAGTGGCGAAGTTGAAGTCGAGCGAAGGACCAGCGAAAACAGAGAAGAACCAGTTGCGAGGCAATGGGGTGGAGAAACCGAGTTTGATAGGGATAACGAAGGCATGGTTGATCATAAACATGTCACATCTGTCAAGTTCCATTTGACCGATTGAGGATTTTGAGTACTCATTACCCATAGAAAACTGGTATTTGAAACCAGTAACGAGGACCATGCGTTTGTAAAGTTGCTGTTGCATATAGAAGCCAACGTCAAAACCTTCCATTGGGAAAGCGTCAACATCTTCGACTAAACTGAAGCCGCGGGCGTTGTCGATGAAGTTAAGACCGAAGTCAAAGGAAACACCGTAGTAAGTGTAATCTTTGTCCCTGGAAAATGCATAACCAGAAGAGAGAATGGCTGCAAGAGCCAGTAATAAAATCTTTTTCATAATAATGTTGTTTTTAGTGATTAAACGATGTGCAAAGGTACGGATAATTTTCAAAAAGACCAAATATAAATCGACATATCTTTCAACAGAAGATGAGAGAGTCAGGACCTGACGATCATAATCTCGTCCAATCGTGTTGAATATCTTGGACTTAAATTGGAAGAACGATAATTGTCGGAAGATGGAGACTGGGCGCCAAAACGCACAAAACACTTTCCAAATCTGACATTCAGGCAATCGATAGTGTCCTGAAGGCGGGAGTCCTTAGCACGGTCGCGGACATCAAAAAGGTCAGATTGAACGGCAGAAGCATCAACAAGCTGGGTAATGATTATGCCGCCACGCTTATAAGGCACGCCACCAGCGAATTGGCGACGGAAGGCGGCAAGCATATAGCCAAGAAGTTCCTGAAGGTTGTTTGTAGGAACTGGGAGAGTGACAGCCCCCGAGAGGTAATTAGAACCACCTTCGGAAAAACGGGAAGTGCCAACAAAGACCACGAACTGCGCACAGGCTGAATGTTGGTCACGGAGTTTGCGACAACAGGCAGCCATGAAATTGCTAAGCTCACCCTCAAGCTGTTTACGGTCGGAAATGGCGGATGAAAAAGTGCGTGAGACGGTCATGGACTTTTTTTCGGGGAGTTCGGAGAGAGCAATAGCATCCTTGCCGTTCAATTCAAGCCATGTCTGTATGCCAGGTTTTGAGAAAGTGTTGGCAATCCATGTCTCACTTTTCGCAGCAAGGTCGCCAGCAGTGACAACACCCTCGAAGGCAAGTTTTCGGAGAGTGCGACGGCCGACACCCCAAACATCCTCGACGGGAAATGAGCCAAGAGCCTTGAGTCGCTGTTCCTCGGTGAGAATTTGGCATACGCCATGATAACCAGGATATTTTTTTGCGTATTTCGAGGCTATCTTAGCCAATGTCTTTGAGGGTGCAATGCCGATAGAGACAGGGATTCCTATCCCCCGACGAATCTTGCGAACAATCTGCTCACAGTAGGGTTTGTAATCGCCAGGGGGCAGATGATTTAGCCGAAGAAACGCCTCATCAATAGAGTATTGTTGCAGGAGGTCGGTGTGCCTGCCGAGTATAGCCATGACCCTTGATGAGAGGTCGCCATAAAGAGAGAAATTTGAAGAAAAACAGAGAACGCCCTCGCGTTCAATAACGTCACGCACTTGGAAGACTGGTTCGCCCATTTTCAGGCCAAGAGCCTTTGCCTCGTTTGAACGTGCGATAATGCAACCATCATTGCCAGACATGACAATAACGGGTTTCCCTTCCAAATCTGGCCGGAAAACCCGTTCACACGATACGAAAAAGTTATTACAATCGACTAGTGCATACATACTTTATGTATATTGTACGTGACGACACCCCAAACGGCAAACTCGTCGTCGGCAGAGATATGGAGTGGTTTGTACTGCGAATTGTGCGGAATGAGCCATGCGCCATTGCCTTTTTCGTCCAAACGGTACTCCTTGAGCATAAACTCACCATCAATCGCGGCAATCACGAAATCGCCATCCTTGGGGAAAAGGCTGCGATCAACCACCAGTATGTCACCGTCGAAAATGCCTGCATCCACCATAGATTCACCGCTTACGCGGGCGTAAAAGGTTGTTTCGGGGTGTTGGTTCATCTCGCGGACAATGTCGATACGCTCGCCAGAATAGTCAGCAGCAGGAGAAGGGAAACCAGCATGAACAGCATCAGCAAGGTCAAGTTCGAGACTCTGTAGGTCGGTATCAGAAATGGTGGTAATTTTCATTGGATTTCCTGTGAACTGTGTTTTTTGACGGTATAATCGTCTTTTTCGATTTCAACGTCAGGTTCGACGAGAGTTGAGGCGTGGTTTAGCCGGAAACGCAGGAATTTTATTGTCTTGCCACGGTCAAGCCAGTTTTGCTCGTAGAAAGTGCGGATATCGGTAAGCGATTTCTCATCGTCGGGGAGTGTGGAGGAGTAAAGGTCGTCACACGCCATTTCAATTGGCAGGGAACTTGCCTCAGCCATTAGTTTCGTGTAAGTGTAGAGGAAGAGGCTGTCGGTCTTTAGGTTTATACGGCCGTTGTCCTTCATGATTTGTCGGTAGAGTGAGAGAAAAGCAGTTGAGGTTAGTCGCTTGTTGACCTTTTTCATCTGAGGGTCGGCAAAAGTAACCCAAAGTTCGTCAACCTCGTCAGGCGCAAAGAAATGAGGGATGGCACTGATGCCTGTTCGGAGGAAAGCGCAATTTGGGATGGCAAGACGGTTAGCCTCGGTTGCGCCAGTCCACATACGAGCCCCTTTGATGTCAATGCCTATGAAATTTTTGTCGTGGAAACGCTGTGCGAGGCCTACGGCATACTCACCTTTGCCACAACCGAGTTCGAGGACTATGGGATTTGCGTTGTGGAAATAGTCGTCACGCCACCTCCCACGCATGGAGAAAGTCGCCCCATTGTGAATGATTTCGTTATATGACAACTGGAACACGTTTGGCAGTTGCTCCATGTCGGCGAATTTCCTCAGTTTATTCTTCCCCATCGCAAATCTTGATTTTTACGCCAATGTCAGTAATACCTGTCAGTGAGTCGGTACGCATCCCATGGCGAATGTTGAGAAGGTATTTGCCTTTTTGCCCGAATTTTACGCTGTCTTTGTATTCATAGAGCGCAGAGTAGATTGAACCTATGCCTGAGCCAATCCAGCGACCAAAATCGTCGGCAAGGAAGAGTTGCGCGGTGTCACTTGAGTAAACCATGTCAGGACGCACAGACTCGATGAAGAACCAGAGGTTTTGGTACTCATAATCGCCAGTGTTGCGGACAAGGATAGAGATATTGTAGAACTGCGTCGTGTCCTGAACCTCGAATTCAAAACGTTTGACAGAGTCAATGCGCCAACCATTGCGGTCAACGGACTGTGACTCCTCGTAAATCACGCCTCGCCCACAGGAAGCAAGGATTGAGATTAGAATCAGGAACAAGACTAAGTGTTTCATTGTTTTGTGTTGTTAGACTGACGGTTGTTGTTGCGACGACGGTTGTTGCGATGACGGTTAGGGGTTTTCTCTTTGTCGAAACGCGTAAGGCTGTCCTGACCTACGACATTCTGGTATTCAACAGCCTTCTCGCGTGTTTCGCTAACGACAAGGGTGTCAGGCTTCTCGCCATTACGGTTCATAGCAATAACCTCAAGCGCACGTTCGACACTGATGGTCTGGAGATTCGCCATAACCGAATGGCTTGAAGAGTATGTGAGAAGGCGGCGGAAAGTGTCGGACTTGCAGAGGAACCATGTGCCTTCGACTGTTTCGAGGTGTATATCCTTGCGAGGAAAATCCTTCTGCGCGTCTTGGTACATAGCCATCTCGAAATTGACGCAACACTTGATTTTGGCACATTGCCCTGCCAGTTTCAGAGGGTTTGTGCTGAGGTCCTGACAGCGTGCGGCATTAGTTGAAACCGAAGAGAAATTACTCATCCAAGTGGTGCAGCAGAGTTCACGACCGCAAGGGCCAATACCGCCAATACGCCCTGCCTCCTGACGTGCGCCAATCTGTTTCATCTCTATGCGTACGCGGAACTCCTCGGCAAAGACCTTGATAAGCTGACGGAAATCCACGCGTTCGTCGGCTATGTAGTAGAAAATGGCCTTCGTGCCATCACCCTGAAACTCCACGTCACCTATCTTCATCGCAAGGTTCATATCCTTGGCAATCTGGCGGGCACGTATCATAGTATCTTGTTCACGAGCCTTAGCCTCGTTGTATTTCTCCATATCTACCGCCTTCACCTTGCGATAGACACGGCGGATTTCGTAACGCTCAATGTTGATTTTGTTCTTCTTGATTTGGTCAAGAACAAGACGCCCCATAAGGGTTACGACACCTATGTCATGTCCTGGGTTAGACTCGACGACAACGACGTCACCTTTCTCGATAGGTATGTGCGTGCTGTTGACGAAATAGCCTTTTCTCGTATTTTTGAACTGTATTTCGACAAGGTCGGTCTCGCATTGTGACTCAGGGATGTCGGCAAGCCAGTTTACGACTGGGAGTTGCTGACGGGTGTTGCCGGCGAAACCTTTCTCGCCAGGGTTAGAAGCATGGTCGTTTAATGTGAATTCATCCATTTTTCTTATGCAGGTATATGTAAAGTTTGATAATTGAGTGGAAGATGATTATCTCGCTGTTGACGTTTTGCGCTATCTGACGCTCGGCCAAAGCAAACAATTCGTAAATGTCGAGTACGTTCTTCTCGCCGATGAACTGCGAGAATTTAGCGGCGAACAGCGACTCTTCCCTGTTCATGTAAGAGAGGTTGTCCATGCCAATATGGCAGATGAAATTCTCGCGGAGGAGACGCTGTGCGTTGGCAAGGAACTCGAGTTGGAAATTACGGCTCATCTTGCCGACCCTGCCGCTGAATTCGCGGGTTTTTACCATGTCGAACTGCCATGCGATACGCATCATCTCTACGAAAAGCTCAAAACAGAGGCGTGCGTTCTCGGTTTGGCTGACAACCTGTAAAAGTTGGTTCCAACTGCCATTTGCCGCCTTGACCATATAACGCAGTTGGTCGTCCTCTACTTCATAACGGTTTTGTATGGCTTCTGCCATCTCGTCTTGCCCTATTGTCGGGATTTCTACCCTGAGACAGCGGCTACGGATGGTCTGAAGCATTTTTTCAGGTTCGTCGCTAACCAGGATGAACACTGTGTCGAGGGGAGGCTCTTCGAGGATTTTGAGTATTTTGTTGGCGCAAACCTCGTTCATAAGTTCAGCCATCCAGATGACGAACACTTTCATCTTGCCTTGGTATGGGTGGGCGTAAACGTTCTCGATAATCTCCTCGCTTTCTTGTGCGTAAATCTGCCCACGCTTGTTCTCGCTACTGAGGGTTGCCATCCAATCCTCGATTGAGAGATAAGGGTTGCCAAGCACCGCTGAACGGAACTCCTTGGTGAAATACCGGCAGGTGGTGACGCTTTCAGAGAGTTTTATTACAGGGAAAATCAGGTGTAGGTCAGGGTGTTCAAGACGGTCGGCGAGAAGGCAACTTTGGCATGAGGAGCAAGATTCAAACCCCTCGGCGTTTTCGCAGAGGATACGTTTTCCGAGGGCAAGTGCGAGAGGCAGTTTGCCGACACCCTTGCCACCTGTGAGAAGCATGGCATGCGGCACACGACGCTCCATAATCATCCGCCCAAACATTTTTTTGATGTTCTGCTGACCTATTATCTCGCTGAAATCCATTGTTTTCCCTTACTCATTTTTCGACTGACAAAGTTACGAAAAAAAATCCATTAAAACGCTTGCATATTAAAAAAAAAAATCATAACTTTGCTCTCAGATTGTCGTGGTGTGTCTCGTAGGGACAAGCCACGCTGATTATCAAACAAATAGACTGTTAACCATATAGATTAAAACCAAGTCAAATGAGATTATTTTCCACACTACTCGTCATTATTCTTGCCACGACACAGCTGATGGCCGAACCGTTGGTGGAGAGCTGCCCGTCGGACACTTCGTCTAACAGCCAGCAAAACACGGTGACACTCTCCCACCAGCAGAGCCAAACGACGCTGAGCGTCTATATTATTGACAACGAAATCCACCTCAGCGAAGTGCCAGATGGCTCTATGGTTTGCATCTACTCCATTACCGGCGCACGCATAGCGTCATACATTGTGCACGACAACAAAGTCGTAATGAGCAGCAGCCTCGCCAAGGGAATATACATAATCCGCACGAACAACCGTGCGGCTAAAATCACAGTACGATGAAAAAGATTTGTCTTTTCGCCACGCTTTTCGTTTTTGTAATCCTCTCGTCGTGTAAGAAGGAGGAGTCGTTCGATGAGTCATTGATACCAGGCAAATGGCAGACTGGTACAGAGTTTTGGGTGTATGAGTTTGGTGGGCTGGGTCATACGTGGGACACCGCCGATGATGTGACAGAAGATGAGGCGCAGTCGTTCACATGGGAGAAGTCTGACACCAGACTTACCGTAACGCATATTGGCGAGATGGGTGAAATGATACCAAAGACATACACCATCACGACCCTGACCAATACGACCTTTGCGATTAAGGATGAGGTGACTGGCAGGGTAACTACGTATAATAGAGTTGAATAATAAACAAATAATTATGAATAAGCCCCTTAAAATAGCCGGGATTACGTTTGCGTCAATCCTGGCGGTTTTGTTTATAGTCATAGCGATAATATGCAATATCGTTTTCTCGCCATCTACGTTGACGCCTATCATCAGAAAGCATGCTGACATTTTCGTGAAATGCCAATATTCGATTGACGAGGCAGACCTGACTTTCTTTTCGTCATTCCCCGATTTTGCCGTCCATGTCAGGAACGTGACTTTGGTTAACCCTTTTCCTGGCGCGCAGAGCGACACGCTGTTGCATGTGGCTGACCTCTCAGCCTCTATTCAGATTATGGAGTTCCTGAAGAACGGTGCTTTAGTCGTGAACCATGTGCAGTTGAAAGACGGTTATGCCAATGTCTATCGCGAAAACGACAGCATTAACAACTACTCTGTCTTTGATTTGCCAGAGTCAGAGGAGGAGGACACCACATCCTCAATACAATATTGCGGGCTGAACAAAATAATTTTGGACAACATCAATGCGACATTCGTTGATAAGGAATTGAACGTAAACGCTATACTGAAAGGGATGGATACGAAACTGTCTGGCGAGTTCTTCCTCAGCGAAGAGGCTACAAAGGGTGAGTTGGAGTTGGCGGCCGAGAAGATAGCCGTTGATTATGGAGACTCGACGCAAATCTTTGCGAATACCGAGAATGTTACGTTGGATGCTACTTGGATGATGGAGTTGAAGCACATTGACGGAGAGGTGAACGTGGAGATGCCTAACCTGTTGTTCGCCCTCAACGGGGACACTTTGGTGCGCAATCACGACATAACGCTCAATTTGCCAGCGGATTGTAATTTGGAGTATATGTACGCCAACCTGCATAAAGGTACGAAAGTCACGGTTGATGAAAATGAGATAGGGCTTAAAGGCAAAGTTGAGCTGTGCGATAACAATGACATCTACACAAGCCTATCGTTCGAGACTAACGAATGGGATATAGTGAAGTCAATAGCCTTGATACCAGACGCATACCGCCATTTGGTTAGCGACTACGACGTCACTGGAAGTTTCAGCCTTAAGGGTAAGGTTAACGGTACTTTGGCTGAGGGGAATTACCCGTTGCTTTTCTGCGACCTGTCGCTTAAGGATTGTAACGCCAAAGTCCCTCAGGTCCCTTACGATATGAGGGATATAAATGCCGATATCTACGCTGACATAAACCTTAACCAAGATTGCGCCTCCGATGTCACTATCCGCTCGTTGACGGCAAAAGCCGATGACATAACGGCAGATGTCAAAGGAACGGTCAAGGATCTTCTCGGAGCTATGAAATGCAACCTTCACGTAAAGAGCCACCTGCCATTGCTCTCATTGAAGAAAGTCATGCCTAAAGACCTCCGTTTGGAGATGAACGGCGTTACGGACATTGATGTCAAGACGCAATTTGCGTTGGCTGATGTCACTGGGTTGAAACTTAACAGGATACATGCCAATGGAACTATTGCTTATAGTGACCTTAAGGTGGGTTATAACGACAGCATACACATTGTAGATAAAAAAGGCACAGTCGGTATAACAATGCCAAGCCGTCACACAAACAAGCATTTCAAGGAGATTGGACAGTTGTCGTTGGACGGTACCCATTTGAGTGTGGACATGACTGGCACGTTGAACGCTGAGGCTGGAAAGCCTTCCGTCAAAGTCGGTTTTGGCGATATTCTGAACAAAAACCAGTTCATTCAGGCAGATTGCGATATGACCTTCTCCACACTGAAAGGCACTATGGACACTATAGCGTTTGACGTGACCAACCCCGACATTACCGCAACGCTCTTCCCAATGAAAAACAAGCCTAAGCAACCAGGCGTAACGGCAAGCTTCAATTGCAAACACCTCAGCACACGAATGGGTAATAGCCTTGTTGCTAACACTTCAGCGCTGAGCCTAAGCGGTTTCACGACCTTCAACGACCTTCAGACGAATTTGTTGATGAAACTTAACCCTACGTTGAAAGTCAACCTGAAAGAGGGCTATGTTAAGATGGCGGGTATGGAACTTCCTATAAGCATACCTTCTATTAAATTCGACTTCACCCCTGACCAATTGGATATTGACAACTCACGCATAATTTTGGGTAACTCTGACTTTAACCTTAGTGGTGAGATTACGAACATCAGGGGGTATGTTGAGAGGAATGAGTTGCTTAAGGGTGACCTTAAATTCCGCTCGGACAAGACTGACGTTGACCAAATTATGGACCTTGTGAACGGTCTTGGCAATGAAAGCGAGGCGACGGCTAAAACAGCCGACGACGGCGAGGGTGACCCATTCATCGTGCCAAAGGGCTTTGACATAACGATGAATACGAACATTTCTCACGCCAATTTCAACACTAAGGATATTCGCAACATAAGGGGGATGCTAACTGTCAAGGACGGTGTACTGTTGGCTCAACAGATGGGTTTCACCTCTGACGCTGCTGAGATGCAACTGACTGCCATTTATCGTTCGCAGCGACGCAACCACCTCTTCTGCGGATTGGATTTCCACCTGATGAAAATTAACATCCACGAGTTGATAGAACTTATTCCTGCCGTTGACACCCTCATTCCAATGCTCAAGGATTTCCAGGGTAAGGCGGAGTTCCATTTTGCCGGCGAGACCTACCTTAATGCGAAATATGAGCCAAAGATGTCAACTATCCGTGGTGCCGCCGCTATTGAGGGCAAAGACCTTGTCGTGATGGACAACGAGACATTCTCTACAATAGCCAAATACCTTCAATTCCAGAAAAAGACTCGCAACGTGATAGACTCCTTGTCAGTCGAGGCTACTGTTTTCCGTAACGAAATTGACGTCTATCCGTTCCTTGTCTCAATGGACAAATGGCAGGCCGTGCTTGCCGGGCGACATAACCTGGATATGAGTTTCAACTACCATATATCCCTGACCGACTGTCCATTGCCTGTGCGTCTTGGCTTGGACATCAACGGGACGTTCGACAAACCTAAGTTCAAATTGGTGCCTTGCAAGTACAAGGCGTTGTATAAGCCAGAGAAACAAGGTGAAATGGAGAAAAACACATTGCGTCTCAAGAAGATGATTTCGGATGCCCTGAAGGCAAATGTTATTGAGACAGGGGAGGAGTGACATTATGAAAAAATATAGTATATTGTTTTTATTGATGGTTATGTCCCTATGTGCGCAAGCGCAGCGAGACACCGTGCGTTTCACGTTGGCGCAATGCATTGAATATGCTTTCAACAACAGTTACGAACGTCAGTCTATGCTTTTGGACGTCAATCAGCAAGAGGAGTCCCTGCGTGGTGCTAAACTGCAACAGGCCCCTTCGTTCTCTGCATCCCTTGGCGAAAGCCTTCACCATTCTGGCAAGGAAGATGCCAATTTCTCAGGCAATGCCAATTTGGGAATGAACATTGATTTGATGAATTTCTCGCTTTACCGTAACATTGAGTCACAAAAGCTCAACCTTGAACGCGTCAGACAACAGAATGAGCAGTACGACCAAAATCTGGTTATCTCAATCCTTCGGGACTATGTCACCATTATTGGCAACATGGAACTTATCAAGTACCAGGAACAGATTGTGGAATCATCGCGCCAACAGATGCTTCAAGGCGAGGTGAAATACAAAGCAGGTGCTATCCTCGAAAGTGACTACCTGCTCCTCCAGGCACAATACGCCAGCAATGTTACGTCGCTCGTCGAGTCTAAAAGTTCGCTCAGCAACTCGCTGATAGAACTCAAAGTGCTTATGTCCATGGACCCTACCCAACCTTTGGCTCTTGTCGCTCCTACCGACGATTTCATTGAGGCTTTCAAGGTTACACCGACTATGGAACATGCCCTTGAGCAATCCTTGAAAAACATGCCACAGATGAAATTGTCCGAAAGTTCACTCGATATTGCACGGCAGGATTTGCGTATTGCCAAAACTGGCTACATCCCTACTATTGGCGCAAATGCCTCTATAGGTACTAACCACTATGATTACGACGATTTCGGCACACAATTGGGTGACAATTTCTCGCAAAGCGTGGGTTTGTCCGTTTCAATACCTATATACGACCGCTCTCAAACCCAGACAAGGGTACGCAAGGCGCGTCTCTCCATCGAGCAGGCTGAGTTGGACAAGCAACAGACCGAAAAGGACGTCGTGAACATTGTTGTGCGGAATTACACTGACATTCAGTCCGCCATCTCAAAATATGATGCGACAACTATGAAATACGAGGCTTGGAAAAAGACCATTGAGGTTTATCAGACCAAATTCAAGGTTGGGTCTATCACGGCTGTCGATTTGCTTCAGCAGGAGAATAACTTCCTCTCTGCTCTTTACGATTATATCCAAGCGAAATATAACTTTATGCTTCAGCGACAATTGCTGAACATTTATATGGGAGAATAACTTTATGGACAAAAGTAAAAGGAAAAAACGAATCATCTGGGGCATCGTTGGTGTCATTGTGCTTTTCTTCGTCGTCAAAGCTTTATGGCCAACGCACAAACAGTTGGTATGGCACGTCGAGACTATAGATAACGGTGTTGTCGAACAGACCGTCACTGCCACTGGTTATGTACAACCAGTCGAGACTGTAAACGTTGGCACTCAGGTTTCTGGCAAGATTGAAGCTATTTATGTTGATTTCAACTCGCACGTCACCAAGGGACAGTTGTTGGCTGAGTTGGACAAGTCAACCCTCAACGAGCAGTTGACACAGGCAATTGCCTCTGAACAAAATGCCGATGCCGCCTTGACGCTTGCCACGCAAACATATAACCGTACCAAACAGTTGTACGATAACAATGCCGCCACGCAAGCGGATTTCGAGGCTGCCTCTGCCCAGTTGATACAGGCGAAATCAAACCTTGCCACGGCTAAGACAAGGGTTCGCGAGGCGAGGGTAAATCTTGGTTATGCCGAAATCTACTCAACTATTGACGGTGTCGTGTTGGATCGCAAGGTCGATGTTGGACAGACTGTTGCCGCATCTTTCTCTACGCCTGATATGTTCATCATTGCCAAGGATTTGAAGAATATGCAAGTCGAGGCTAACATTGACGAGGCTGACATTGGACAGGTGCGCGTTGGACAGAAGGTGCGTTTCACTGTTGACGCATATCAGGGTGACACCTTCAACGGCACTGTAGGT
Source organism: Paludibacteraceae bacterium (assembly GCA_024399545.1). Lineage (GTDB taxonomy): Bacteria > Bacteroidota > Bacteroidia > Bacteroidales > Paludibacteraceae > Aphodosoma. The sequence continues at coordinate 4,336 of JAKSNS010000041.1, read as the reverse complement.
CAAATCCGCCTTCAACCTGTCGTTACAAGTAATGTGGTGACTTACACGGTGGTTATCAACACCCCTAACCCTGACGAAAAACTTTTTCCTGGCATGACCGCCTCTGTAGCTATAGTTACCAAAAGCGATTCATCGCTTGTCGTTCCTCTTGAGGCTCTTGGCTTTGAGCCTGATATGGAGGTGCTTAAGATGCTCGACAAACAAAACACCAAGGCAATGCCTAACAACCCAAGGGGTGGCAGGCAGGTTTGGGTCAAGAAGGGCAATAGCATAACACCCGTTCCTGTCAAGGTCGGTTTTGACGATGGCGTGAATGCTATCCTTGTTGACGGAGTGTCAAAAGGTGACAGCATAGTCCTCTCGTTGACGGCTAAGGACCCTGACATGGAGAAAAGCGCATCGCTCTTCCCAGGACCGCCTAAGCGTAGGACTGGAACAGAGAAAAAATAAGCGGCTATGAGTATAATCAAGGTAGAAAACCTGAAACGCAATTTTCAGGTGGGGTCTGAAACGGTACGCGCTCTTCGTGGAATCTCTTTCGAGATTAACCAAGGCGAGTTTGTCTCTATCATGGGTACTTCGGGCAGTGGCAAGTCAACGCTTCTCAATATTTTGGGTTGCCTCGACTCTCCGTCCGAGGGTGAGTATTACATAGACGACATACCAGTGTCACACCGCTCTAAAGATGAGTTGTCACACATCCGTAACCGCAAGATTGGCTTTGTCTTCCAAAGTTATAACCTTCTCCCACGCACTTCGGCACTTGATAACGTGGAACTTCCTTTGCTCTATAATAAGGATATTTCACGCAGCGAACGTCGCGAAAGGGCATTGGAGGCCATACGTATGGTGGGTTTGCAGGAGCGTATGTACCATTTGCCAAACCAACTTTCTGGCGGTCAGCAGCAACGTGTCGCCATAGCCCGCGCCTTGGTTACTGACCCTGTCATAATCCTTGCAGACGAGGCCACTGGTAACCTCGACACACGCACCTCTTACGAGATTATGACATTGTTTCAGGAACTAAACGCCAAGGGTAAAACCATAGGTTTTGTCACCCACGAGCCTGACATCGCACGTTTCACCACACGCACCATTATGTTGCGCGACGGACATATCATAAAAGACGAACCTGTAACCACGGTGTCTGCGCACGAGATGTTGGAGGCACTGCCAAAATCAACCGATTACTAATGAGCTTATACAATCTTTTCCATATTGCCATAGTGGCTTTGCTCCGCAACAAGACACGCGCCCTTCTCACTATGCTTGGTGTTGTGATTGGCATTTCGTCGGTCATTGCAATGCTTTCCCTTGGTCAGAGTTCGTCCGAAAACATTCGTAATGAGGTCTCAGGCATGGGCACAAACCTTATTATGGTTATGCGCCAGTGGCGGCGCGCTGGTGTAAATACTGGCAATTCAAATGTCGAGACTCTCGTTTATGAGGATTGTGAGGCTATCCGTCGTCAGGCTCAATATGTTGACTATGTCTCGCCATACGTTTCGTCGGGAGGGCAGTTGGTACGTGGCAACAACAACTGGCCATCAACCGTCAACGGTGTTGAGGCTTGTTATCTTGACATTCGCAAATACAAACTCTCCTCTGGCACTTTTTTCACCGATGAGCAGGTCGAACGCTATGCGAAGGTATGCATAATTGGCCAGACTGTTGTCGAAAACCTTTTTCCTAACGGCGAAAATCCCGTAGGACAAGAGATAAGGTTCAACAAAACGCCTTTCAAGGTTATAGGCGTGCTTGAGGAGAAAGGCGAGAACCAAATGGGGCAAGACCAGGATGACATTGTCATCGCCCCTTTCACCACTATCCAGAAGCGCATCCTCGCCATTGACTATGTCCACATGATATATGCCTCGGCGAAGTCTGAGGAAGTCGCCAACCTTGCCACGGACGAGATTGAGGATATTCTACGTCTCCAACATCGCATTCAACCCGGTCAGGAGAACGATTTTGACGTGCGCACGCAAAGCGAGATGCTTGATATGATGACCTCAATCACTGGTTTCCTGACGGTTCTTCTTGCTGCAATAGCCTCTATTTCGCTGGTCGTAGGTGGTATTGGTATTATGAACATTATGTATGTGACTGTCACCGAGCGAACTAAAGAGATAGGTCTTCGTATGGCTATTGGTGCGAGGGGGCGTGATATAATGATGCAATTCCTTGCCGAAAGCACGATTCTCTCACTTATTGGTGGTGTGATAGGCGTCTTATTCGGCATATTGTTATCGTATATTGTCACTGCCGTGATTAACTGGCCGTTTGTCATAAGTACTACGGCCGTGGCTGTATCATTCTTTGTTTGTGCCGCAACAGGGATTTTCTTCGGATGGTATCCTGCCAAAAAGGCCGCGAACCTTGACCCAATCAATGCCTTACGCTACGAATAATTGGAAATAAAGAAATTACTTTTGAAAACAAATCAATATGAAAAAAAATTTTTTGCTTTTGCTGGCAATAGTTGCCGGCTTTGTCGGGTGTAACAAGAATGAGTTACCTATAGCTCCCGTTGACGAAGAACGTATGGTGGATTTTTCTGTTATTGAGGAATCGGATGTGTCAAGCACTGATTTCTACAATGCGGTCATGAGTCCCTTAAAGACCGTCGAGGGTGTTGACCTTAGCGAGCTTCAACGGGCGTATGATGCGACTGCTGGCAGGCAGATGGTGGCAGATAACAATACTTTATGCCTTCCGCTGTTCTACCGCATCGCACGTATCACTTACGTGACCAAGGATGCTGCCAATCAGGATGTGACGGTGTCCGCACAGGTCATTTATCCGCTTCTGCGCAAGATTAACAAGGTTATGCTAGTCAACCATGGTACGCACATGGGCATAGCGATGGTTCCTACATATATGACCTCTGTTGAAGCAATCGTTGCCGCATCCGGTGCGCTGTGTATCCTTCCTGACTATATCGGTGTTGGTGCCTCGTCAAGCCATCCTGATCTTTACCTGAACGCCGAGGTCCACGGACGCACCAGCACAGATGCTCTTTTCGCTCTGTTAGCGTTCGCAAAGCAGAAAAATGTCAATCTTGACAAGAAGTTCGATACTTATATCCTCGGTTACTCTCAGGGCGGCTCCGTTTCCCTGGCGACATTGAGGACCATTCAGTCCCTTCCTGCCAGCCAGCAGGCTCAGCTCAGGATTAAGAAAGTTATCTGCGGTGACGGCCCTTACGATTTGAGATGTACCTTCGAAAGTTTCGTGGCTGATGAACAGGCTGGAAAGACTATGGGTCTCGGTTCTGTCGTCCCTTTGGTCATCAATAGTATGTTCAACAGCTATCCTGATGAGATGGGGCAGTACAATTATGAGGATTTCTTCACCCCATGGGCACTTTCCACCGGTGTGCCACAGGCTGTCCGCAACAACGATGAGACCATTTGCGACATGATGATCCGGCTGAACGATGCCAAATTGAGCGACATCCTCAATATGGACTACGTGGAGAATAATCCTGAAGCCTACAACACTCTGTTGTCCATGATGGACCGACAGAACCTCTGCAACGGATGGCAGCCACGTTACCCTCTGCAGTTCTTCCATTGTAACCCTGACGGAATAGTCTCATACAACAATTTCGTGAACGCATACACCGGTTTGCGGAACAGTTATGTCCTCACGCCAGATACCCCAAGCTCATCGATTGTGGGCGGCAATCCTCTTCTGCAACACATTTATGGCATGACCGTTATGTTGTCCAATGTCCTTTTGGGGAAATATTACTAAACATCGATTTGCAAGAACAATAGTGGATTGCAAAAAGCAATAATGCCAGTCGGGGATACTCCCCAACTGGCATTTTTTTGGCAATATAAAGCACAATCTCATCATCCACTTTGGTAAGTCCTATGAGCCTTCATAGTAACCACCATTCATTAACAATACATCTACGATTGACATCCCATAATGAATGGGAGGTGAATGGGAGGTGAATGGGAGGTGAATGGGAGTTAAATGGGAATTACATTGGTCTCACATTGGACTCATATAGGACACTGTAGCTACCTAATTTAGGTTGACTAATATGTTCTTATTACTGATACAGATTGACAAAAATTAAGGAAGAGTTGGCGTAGTGTCACAACAAAACTCGCATCTACAATCTTGCCCTCATTGAATATCAGTCCACCCGACTTCGGGAATGCGTCACCCAAAATACTTTTTCAGGTTGAACAGGGGCTTGAGTTTGCGCTGCTCGCTGGTCAGGAATAGCGTCTGTGTCTGCTTTTGCCTGTTATGTGGCAACCTAATCGTGACTGTCGGTATCGTTTTGGCGATTTCCAATGCCTTGTCCACGCTCAAA
>JAKSNS010000040.1 GCA_024399545.1 Paludibacteraceae bacterium | reverse complement strand
ATAATTTCACCTAAAAACCTGGGGGTATATGTAGCCTTAAATGTTAATTAATGGCTCTATAGTTATAATGAAATAATAATTTGGTACAATCATATTTTTATGTCACAATGCAACCCCTGTAAAGACGGAGCCTGCTCCATCCTCCCCCCTGCCCCTCACGCAGTAGGGGAATACCTTATAGGTAGCATGCAAAGTTATACACATGAAACGTTATAGAGCCATTTTTCTGACGTGACAAAAAGGATTTTGAAGGAAATATTTGTGTTGTGCGAATTTTCTTTCTGAAACGTTTTGCAGGTTCGGGAAAATGTTGTACCTTTGCCGCTGCAAACCGAGGCACTGCCCTGTGCCGATGAAGTTTGCAGTTGCAGCACGCCGTAAGGGACAGTGGGTGGGTTGCAGACATATTGATTATCAGGCGTTTATTTGCGCTTTGTTTTGATATCTAAAAATCTGGCGATTTTTCAATCAGTTCAAAACAGGGGCGGTAGATGTCTATGGTGTATGTAATTTCTGCATACGTTTTGTGCGTGTGCGTTTACATACGGCGTGGACTGTACTGCTTATTTTGACTGATTGGGTTTGCCAGAACCTTTAGATACAGAATAAGCAAGTAATGGTTTCACGCTTTTTTTATGTCCAAAACTGGAGGATTCAGAAACCAGGGTTTTCCGCAAATCAAAATGCTTCTATGAGTGTGAGAAAGTCTGTTTTTGACATCTTCAAAAATCAAGAACGGTGTAATTCAATATGTAATCTCATTCTTTTATCAGTATGTGTACTGATTGAAATCGTATTGTTTAACTTCTCTTTGTTTGGTCTCTTTGTTAGTGGTGCTTCTGGAATAACATATATTCATGAACTATTTTTATTTTGGGTGCCAAAAATTGCTGTCGCAATATTTTTGGCATCATTTATGTTTGTTGTTGACAAAAAATGGATTTATGGAATAATTTTTATTATTGATTTATGGATAACAGCAAACTATCTGTATAATAAATCAAATGACTTGTTTATAGATGTTGTTGCATTAAAGATGACTTCCAATCTGTTTGATCCTGCAGTTTTGTCATCAACGCTTCCTCATATAGGTCATTGCTTATCGTATTTTGCAATAACCTTATTGTTTTTTGTGCTGTCCGTGGTAGTAGATAAGCATATTAAAAACAATAGTCCTAAATCACTTAAATACTTTTTCTTAACTTTCGGTTTTGTTTTGCTGTTGTTTTTTGTCAAGGATTTGGATGCTTGGAGAAGCCATTATATTGGGCATATTAATGGTGAAGAGATAGAGGACGAGGCAGCCTTGAAGAAAGGTGGCTTCTTTGGTGTAAAATGGTTTATCCCTTTTAATATTGTGGCTATCTATGCCGAAGGTAATAGCTTCAATGATATCAATAGTTGGCAAAATCATTACATAAAAGATTATAGTATTATCCATTATGCACCAGCAATATTTGTTTTTGATTGTTTGCGACCTTCTGACGACGAATTGATAGTGACAGAAGACGAAGTTGAACCATTTCTTAATGATAAAAGCAGCATTGAAGGCAAAGACTCATTAAACACTGTGATTATTATTTGTGTAGAAAGTTTGGAAAGCTGGCCTATAGCTGAAACTGGTCAATTAGCAAAAAGTGCACCTAATCTGACAAAATTCATCAAACACGATCATGTATATTATTGTGGCAAGGTAAAATCACAGGTGAAAAATGGGGTGAGCGGAGACGGTCAAATGATTATTAATACAGGTCTGTTACCTTTGCATTCTGGAGCTGCATGTCAGTTGTATGGAGATAATATCTTTCCAAATTTTGCTCATTTTTTTGACAACTCTGTAATTATTGCTGCATGGCCAAGAATTTGGAACCAAGATGTTGTCACTTATACTTATGGATATAAAGAGTTGATTCAACCGTATGAAGGCAAATGGAATGACGAAATGGCAATAGACAAAACCATTCAATATGTTGTTGATTCCGATTTGTCGAATCCTGTCTGCGTATTTACAATTACTACATCAATGCATTTGCCTTTTAAAGCCGAAGAACGACATCATAAAAGGTATGATTCTTCTATACCGGATATGGCTGTAGACTATCTAAATTGTCTTTCTTATACAGATGCTTGCTTAGGGAAACTATTAAAATTAATTGACACTAATCCAACATTTGAGAATGCTTCAATCATTATCACTGGTGACCATACTGTTTTCAGAAAAGGAATGATGTCTAAATTAAAACATATAAGAGGTATTAATAAGAGTGTTGTTGGTGACAATAACACGTATTGTCCTTTGATAATCTATTCGCCAAAAATCAATGGTAATATTCAAGATAATCGAGAGTTGTACCAACTGGATATTTATCCGACTCTACTAAATCTGTTGGGAATTAATGATTATTATTGGAGTGGTTTAGGAATAGATATCTTAAACTCCCAATCAAAAAGGATAATAGAAGAAGATAAAGCCTACAATCTTTCAGACAGATTGATACGTACAAATTATTTTGCAAAGAAATTTGGAATAAAAAAATAAATGATTGTCATAATCAAAGGACTATTGATAGGCGTTTTAGCCTCCATACTAATAGGACCAATCTTCATACTTGTTGTTCAAGAATCTGTCTGTCACGGGCAAAAAGCAGGCTTTTCGTGTGCAATGGGTGCAACTTTGGTTGATACGTTTGGTGCGTTGATTTCTGTTTTCACTTTGTCGATAGTAGGTTATCTACTAAATGAATACAAGAATGAAATCTGCATAGTGGGAAGTCTTATTGTGATAGCAATTGGAATATGGATGGTTTTTTCTGAACTAAAGAGAGCGGAAAATGGTAACAATAGTCAGAAATATTCGCCAAAGAACTTTCTGAAAGCATGTGCTATGGGATTTTCAAATCCAGGTGCTCCAGCAGCTGTTTTGGCACTATATGCTATGTTCAATGTAGATTTGTCAAATGAGAGTATAGGAATATCTATTGGCTCTATAGTGGCGGTTGCCATTGGTTCAATGCTTTTTTGGCACGTAGCTACGTCACTTATGGAAAAGTTCAGAAATAAAATCTCCTTTGCCAAAATCAAAACATTTAGAAAACTGTCTGGTGCCGTTATTGCACTATTCGGTATAGTAGTATTGATAAAAACATTGATATGAAGAAAATAAGAATTCACAGAGAAGGATATGGTATTTTGCTGACGATAGCATTAATACTGATTGTTGCCAATCTGCTTGTATGGTACTCTGACGCAAGCGAGGGGATAAAAATAGTTCATTTTTCCTTCACCATATTGGTCTATGGGTTTATTGCGTTTTTCTTCAGAAGTCCAAGCAGAGTGGTTGAGATAGATGATGACAATATGATTATTGCCCCTGCTGACGGAAGAATATGCGTGATAGAACCAACTGAAGTTCAAGAGTATTTTGACGGAGAGAGGATGCTTCAAGTCTCTATATTTATGTCGTTGTTTTCTGTGCATGCTAACTGGTTTCCCATATCTGGCAAAGTGCTATATGTTAAACATCACGATGGAAGACATATTGGTGCGTATTTGCCAAAATCATCAATGGAAAACGAAAGGGCAGTTACTGTGATAGAAAGCAAGAATGGATTCAAGATAATGGCACAACAGGTGGCTGGAGCACTGGCTCGCAGGATTGTGACATACGCAAGTGCTGAAACTGAATGCTCCATCAACGAACATCTTGGGTTTATCAAGTTTGGCTCTCGCGTGGATTTGTTCCTGCCATTGGATGCACAACTGTTCGTAGAATTAGGTGAACATACACGTGGAAATGAGACAATTATTGCAAGATTGCCTAAAAGAATAGAATAAATGTCATGTCGTACAGGAAAAAGATATTGCCCTAAGGAATATTAGGAATTGCTGGAAATTTCCCTCAAAAAAGTGATGCCGCAACAGATAAATCCCGACTTTCCCAAACTTTTCCACGATAAACCTTCACCCATTTTTCCACTTCAAATTACAATTGTTACAATTATTACAATTAAAAACCTGCCCTCAACCCCCACACCGATTACAAATAGAAAAGTATATATATATTTATTTTTATAATGTGTTTCTAAAGTACCCCCACGTTTTTAATTGTAATAATTGAAATAATTGTAATCGGGTCGCATCCTCAATTGCAGTCACCCACAACAAACCCTCTAACGTACCCCAAACGTAGCCCATACATAAGACAATCACCTTTTCCCCAAAAAAATTACCATCCAACTAAAAAATATCGCCCTTTGTTTGAAAAAACATCGCAAATGTGGTATATCATAGTGAGAGGCGCAAACTCCCGAACCGACAGCAAAAAGACTCCCCAACCCGACAGCAAGAACGCAACACGATGAACGAAACCCAAGAATCCTCACTCCGCTTCCTCCTCGACCAACTTCACATCCGTCATTCTGCCGCAACCATCACCGAGGCAACCACACTCCTCTACCCTACCTACAACGAACCATGATTCGATATCTCCATCTGGCACCCCAATCCCGCACAACCCATGACGAATCTCCATAAGAGTAAGTGACGATGAAATAATAACTTGTAACGATTTTGCTCAGATTGTTAGCACAGTTTATCTAAAACAGACAACAATATAAGTAAAAAAATCATATTTGTACTATGTTGTTATTTTATCATCACTATGTTTTGCAAGGGAAGTAGATGTCTCCTATGTCGCCAGCACCGAGTGTGAGAAGGACATCATAACTGACGGAGGCAAGGGTGGTGGCAAGGTTTTCCTTGGTTGTCAAGCAACGGACTTTTGAAGTGACGTTGTCGAGGATGAGCTGGGAGGTTATACCAGGAATTGGAAGCTCGCGGGCTGGATAGACGTCAAGAAGCACAACCTGATCGGCAAGCGAAAGGGCTGAGGCAAACTGGCGGAAGAAATCGCGGGTACGTGTGTAGAGATGAGGTTGGAAAACAACGACAAGGCGACGGTCTGAGTAGAGTTCGAGGACAGAGGCAATGCTACGGCGAAGTTCGTCGGGATGGTGCGCATAATCATCTATGTGGACGAAATCAGGTGCATCGTGTTTGATTTCAAAGCGACGGCGAACACCGCGGAAAGAAGCTATACCGTTACGAAGTTCGTCTGGGGTAACACCGTTGAGTTGGGCAATAGCCATTGCGGCAACGGCATTCTCAACATTGATACGAACGGGGACACCAAGCGAAAGGTCACGGATGGCAAAATCAGGCGAAACATAGTCGAAAAGCAAACGCCCATTACCCACACGGATATTCTCGGCATGGAAATCGGCTGTGGGGTCATCTGCCGAATAGGTGTAAACCCTCTGTTTGGTGCGGACATCAAGGGTGATGCCTTTTTTGTATAGCAATACCCCACCCTGTTGGATAAGAGAAGTGAAATGGGCAAATGCCTCAAGATATGCCTGATGAGTACCGTAAATGTCAAGATGATCAGCATCAGTGGCAGTGACGACAGCCATATAAGGGCGAAGATGGTGGAAAGAACGGTCAAACTCATCAGCCTCGACGACGACATTGGCATTTGCGTTGTCATTGGCAAGAAGAAGGTTGGTATCGTAATTTATCGAAATGCCTCCAAGAAAGGCTGAAGTGTCGATATGCGACTGACGAAGCAGGTGCGCAATCATCGTAGATGTAGTAGTTTTGCCATGTGTGCCGGCAACGGCAAGCCCACGACGGTCACGAGTCAATTCACCAAGAATCTCGGCACGTTTCACCATAGGCACGCCATGGTCAACGAAATAACGATAAATGGCGTTTGTGTTTGGGATGGCAGGGGTGAACACGCACTTGTCAACATTGAGGGTTGGAATGTTGCTGGCATCGTCATCGTAAGTTATGACACAACCTTCAGTCTCAAGACGTTGGCAAAGTTGGGAACGCATGCGGTCGTAACCATAAACACGATAACCGCAATGTATTGCATAACGAGCCAAGGCGCTCATACCTATGCCACCTATGCCAAGGAAAAATAATGTTTGCATACTACTTTGTCAGTTTGTTGATTTCGGCGACTATACGGTTAGCGGAATCAGGAAGTGCGAGTTTCAGAATCTCTTCCGATAGTGAGTGGCGACGTGCGTCATCAGAAAGAAGGGAAACGGCGGTATTAACCAAATTATATATAGCCTCTGCATCAGTGATAAGGATAGCTGCGCCACGGTCGGACAAAGCACGGGCGTTATGTGTCTGATGATCCTCTGCGACATTAGGAGAAGGAACGAGGATGGACGGTTTGCCAAGGAGACAAAGCTCGGAGATTGAAGAAGCACCGGCACGTGAGATTACGACATCGGCAACAGCGTATGCATAATCCATTCGCTTGACGAACTCGGTAACCTTAATCTTGTCGTCATGGGTTTTGACAGATTCGATACAACGTTTGTAATAATATGAACCAGTCTGCCATATAACCTGGACACCAGCCTTACGAAGTGCTTCCATACCGTTGAGCATTGACTCGTTGATGGTGCGTGCGCCAAGCGAACCGCCAATAACGAGAAGTGTTGGTATGCCTTCACGCAACCCGAAATGGCTGAAAGCGGCTGAACGGTCAATCTTGTTATCGAAAAGGTCCTGACGGACAGGATTACCGGTAACAACAATCTTGTCCTTAGGGAAGAAACGTTCCATGCCTTCGTATGCGACACAGATACAAGCGGCTCGTGGGGCGAGCATCTTGTTAGTGACACCAGCAAACGAGTTCTGCTCTTGGATAAGGACTGGGATGCCCATCTGCTGTGCCACCTTCATGGCAGCACCACTGGCGTAACCTCCAACACCAATGGCAACGTTTGGACGGAAATCCCTTATGATTTTACGCACCTTGCGCATAGACCAATAGAGATTCCAAAGGACAAGAATATTGCGGAGAAGGTTTTGACGGTCAAAGCCCTGAACCTTAAGCCCAACAATCTTATAACCCGCATCAGGGACACGTTTCATTTCCATCCTGCCTTCTGCTCCAACGAAGAGGATTTCACAATCAGGATCTTGCAGACGAAGTGCGTTTGCGATACTAATGGCAGGGAAGATATGTCCTCCCGTGCCGCCACCGGAGATTAAATATTTCATATATTAGTGTTTTTCTTCAACCTTTCATCCTGTTAGAGACGCATGACCGTACGTCTTTACAGCATATCGCCATCCGCTAATTTTTTTATTCGATGATGATGATAGAGTCATCGTCATCAAGAGGTTTGTCAGGCGAAGGTTCTGGGGTCGTGCCATCGTTGACTATTATAATCGGGTCTTCGTCAACAACAACTTTCTGGGTATCTACGTGTGGTTCTTCCTTTTCTGGTAACGTAGAAGTTTCGATATCAGATGGAGCGTCAAGGGGTTCTGTGACAGGTTCGAGAGGAGCAGGCGTTTCTTCTGGATTGAATGTCGCTGTAAGTTCAGACGACGTTGCGGTAATCTTGATGATAAGTCCGAACATTACACTGACAACAATAAGGGATGCACCACCGCGAGATACGAGAGGTAGCGTCTGGCCCGTTACTGGCATTGCACCAACAGAGACTGCTATGTGGACCGCAGCTTGGAAAGTAATGGAAAAGGCACAGCCAAGCAAAATGAGTTTGCGGTAGATTTTCTGTTCCTTATAGATATAAAATAGAGAGACAACAAAGATAGCGAGATACGCCAAGGCGATAAGCATTCCAAGAATGAAACCACCCTCCTCGGCAGCTATAGCGAAGACATAATCAGAGAAAGCCTCGGGTAGATAATTTCGTTGCAAAGATGAACCAGGTCCTGAAGGCAACCAACCGCCACGACAAACGGCAACCTTGGCATAGACCTCCTGACGGTTCATATCAGTAACCACGATACGTTCGTCATTGGCGTCTTTTTCCTTATCATCAAAACGTTCGAGACGGCCACGCCAAGTATAAGCACGCCCGATAACCTTAAGAACTTTGTAGTCCTTTGCCATAACCTCAAACTTCTCAGCAGGCACGGCGAAAGCAAATCCGATGACACAAGCAACGAAAACCGCCGCCAAGAGTACCATTTTCGCCACACGCCATACGCCAACGCCACCAGCAAGAAGCATAACGATGACGATTGAGGCAATAATAATTGCAGACGAGAGGTTTTCGAGGAAAATAAGCAGCAATATACACCCAACCACGATCATACAGATGTAGAAAAAACGGGTAGGGAAAGGATCACGTTTGCGAACCACAAGAACAAGTTCAGGGATAAGGAGTATAAGCCCCAACTTGACATACTCAGACGGTTGCCCCAAAGCGGTAAATCGGCTTGCGTTGTCAGCATTCACGCTGCCACCAGTAATCGATACATATACCAACATACCGACGGCAAAAAGCATGTACGGGAAACTCAACAGACGGATAAACCGAAAATCGACAATCTGAATGACAAGAATTACGGCTGCCCCGAAGCAAAGGAATAAGATATGACGGAGCAGGGGTGCACTGACCGAAGCACCTTCAAGAGCCAATTTGCTCATGGCTGAGAAGGTCACGGTACACGAAAGAATGCAAAGGAAGGCGTATATAACCCATATCGCCTTGCTGCCTTTGATAATCTGTGTAAAGAACGTGGACATAAGGAAAGTTGTTTTTTATGGATTTATATTGGTTATGGTAATTAGAGTTTACGTACAGCCTCCTTGAAGAGTTCACCTCGGTTTTCGTAGTTCTTGAAAAGGTCGAAGCTGGCACAACAAGGTGAAAGGAGTACGGTGTCGCCGTCATGGGCTGAGTCGTAGCAAGCTTGGACGGCATCATCGAGATTGTCAGTGTCGATGATACGGCAAGAGGTATTGGCACGGAAGAAATCATTGAGTTTCTTATTATCCAACCCCATAAAGACGAGTGTATGGACTTTCTCACGCACCAAATCAAGTATTTCCGAATAGTCGTTGCCTTTGTCTGTACCACCAAGGATAAGGACGACTGGTGTCTTCATACTCTGTAGGGCATACCAGCAAGAGTTTACATTAGTTGCCTTAGAGTCATTGATATAACGTACGCCACGGATTGTTGCCACGTATTCAAGGCGATGTTCCACACCGAGGAATGTCTCGAAGGCATGGCGGATGGTATCCTTGTCAATACCAACAAGAGCTGCCGCAATGCCAGCTGCCATTGAGTTATACATATTGTGACGTCCTTTGATGGTAATCGAGTCTGTATTCATAGTGAGTGCGATTTTTTCAATAGTTAATTTATCGTCTTTAACCCAAGCGGAGCAACCTTCGATGTTGCCGTCTGAGAATGGGTGAAGGGCCATTCCTGGGTTGCGTTTGCGCATCTCTGCACAGATGACCGGGTCATCGTTCCAAAAGATGAAATGCTGTTCGGAACCCATATTCTGAAGAATACGGAACTTTGAGTCAATATAATTCTGGAACTTATACTCATAGCGGTCAAGGTGGTCAGGCGTAATGTTTAGCAAGATGGCAACATCGGCACGAAAACGATACATACCATCCAACTGGAAACTTGAGAGTTCGATGACATAATAGTCGAAATCCTGTTCAGCGACCTGCCAAGCGAAACTTTTACCCACATTTCCTGCAAGGGCTACGTTATAGCCAGCCTCTGAAAGGATGTGATAGGTAAGCATCGTGGTAGTAGTCTTGCCGTTTGAACCAGTGATACAAATTGTCTTAGCTTTGCAATAACGACCTGCAAACTCAATCTCTGAGATAATCTCTGTACCTTGTTCACGGAGAGCCTTGACGACAGGGGCTTTTTCTGGAATACCGGGACTCTTGATAACCAATTCGGCATCAAGGATTTTCTTCATACTGTGCTGTTTCTCCTCAAAATCAATGTTACGGCTGAGGAGTTCCTGCTTGTACTGCGGTTTGATGGCTGACATATCTGAGACAAAGACATCAAAACCTTTTGCTTTGGCGAGAATGGCGGAGCCCACACCACTTTCGCCGGCTCCTAAGATTACTATCATATGGTAAGTTCTATAAAAAGAAACTTCAAAAACACCAAAAAGTTTATTTGTTTCTTATTTTTATTAGTTTTTCAAAAACGGTGAATTTATAAAACTCACCATAATTTTTTGACTTTTGCGTTGGCTATACGGTATTCCAACACCTACGTTATTATCTAATCTTCAAGGTTATTATCGTTAATGCGGCAAGCATAAGCCCTACCATCCAGAAACGGATAGTGATTTTGGACTCAGGGATGGCGGCAAAGGGACGTTGGATAAGTGCGTTGACCGTTCCCGCAGGCTTTTGGTAATGGTGGTGGAGTGGTGCCATCTTGAAAATACGTCCGCCATGGGTACGTTTGAAATAGAAAGTCTGAAGGATGACGGATAACGACTCGACAAGGAAAATTCCCGAAAGTATTGGTATGAGTAGTTCCTTGTGGATGGCAAGTGCCATAACGGCTATTATACCACCAATGGCAAGCGAACCGGTGTCGCCCATAAAGACCTGCGCAGGGTAAGCATTGTACCAAAGGAAACCGATTGTGGCACCGATGAACGCCGCTGCGAATACGGTCAGTTCACCACTGCCTGGTATATACATAATGTCAAGATAACCAGCGTAACGGATGTTACCAGACAGATATGCGAGAATGCCAAGGGTAGCACCTTGTATGGCGGAAGTACCTGTGGCAAGTCCGTCAAGACCGTCAGTAAGGTTTGCGCCGTTCGAGACAGCCGTTACAACGAAGATGGCAACAATCACGAAGAGAATCCAACCGAGTTGCTGTTTGTGTTCGCCGGCCCACGAGAAAGCGTCGGCGTAATCCATGTTGTGGTTCTTGACGAAAGGAATGGTCGTAGTGGTTGATTTTATGGCATGGCTGGAGTAAGAGACTACTTCGGTCTGGTTACGCGAGTTGACCTCTTTGCCGATGTTCTCAACGAGTTTTGCGTCAGGGCTGAGATAAAGCGTAAGACCAACGATAAGGCCAATTGAGATCTGGCCGACAATCTTGAACTTTCCCTTGAGCCCGTTTTTGTTTTTGCGGAACACCTTGATATAGTCGTCGGCAAACCCAAGAAGACCAAGCCATATAGTTGTAACAATCATCAGGATTATATAGACATTGGTCAAGTCAGCGCAAAGCAAGGTCCCAGCAAGGATGGAGAGAAGGATGATTATACCACCCATGGTTGGAGTGCCTTTTTTTGACATCTGACCTTCGAGCGAAAGGTCGCGTATGGTCTCGCCTATCTGGTGGCGTTTCAAAGAGTCGATTATTTGTTTGCCTATCATTGTTGAGAAAACAAGGGCAACGACGAATGCCAAACCAGCACGGAATGTAATGAACTCGAACATACCCGAGCCTGGGACATCGTATGAAAGATCAAGGTATCTGAATAAATGGTATAGCATATTGTTTTAGTTTTTGTAATGCCTGCAAGGTATTATCGTAATAGGTGAGTTCTATAAATTCAAAAACACCAAAAAGTATATTTATTACTAATATTATTCTATCACCTTAAACGGTGAATTTATAGAACTCACCAATAAATATTTCTTGGCTTCCTCGCGGTCATCGAAATGGTGTTTTACACCTTTGATAATCTGGTAATCTTCATGACCCTTACCGGCTATGAGGACAATGTCACCAGGTTTGGCAAGGAGCGTGCAAGCCAATTTAATCGCCTCACGACGGTCAGCGAGGACTGTAACCTTGCTGAGTCCTTCTTCGTCAAGCCCTGCGGTCATATCGGCAAGGATAGCATCTGGCTCCTCGTCACGAGGGTTGTCGGAGGTGAGGACGACAAGTTCTGAGCCTCTGACAGCCTCACGAGCCATCATTGGGCGTTTCCCTTTGTCGCGGTTGCCACCACAGCCACAGACAGTAATCAACCTGCCTCTCTTTATTTCGTTTATTGTGCGTATGACGTTTTCGAGTGCATCAGGTGTATGGGCGTAATCGACTATTGCAGTGACCCCATTACCGCCACGGATTGTCTCAAAACGGCCAGCAACGGCATGAAGCGAGGAGATTATAGTCAATGCTTTGAGCGGTTCGACACCCAATTGCACAGCCGTTGCATAAACCGCCATAACGTTCGAGGCGTTGAAACGTCCCACGAAAGGCATAAATACATCATGGCTGTCAATGTTCATCTGCATACCGTCAATAGACTCTTCGTCTATACGCCCACGGAAATCCGCTACTGAACGAACTGAATAGGTGAAACGACGAGCCTTGGTGTTCTGCAACATAACCAGTCCGTTACGATCGTCAGCGTTGGTAACGGCAAAGGCATCAGCTGGAAGGTCGTCAAAGAAACGTTTCTTAGCCTTGAGGTAATTCTCGACGGTCTTATGGTAATCAAGATGATCACGGGTGAGGTTTGTGAATATACCACCAGCATATTTCAGACCTGCTATACGGCGTTGGTCAACCGAGTGCGATGAGACCTCCATAAAAACGAAAGCGCAACCAGCGGCAAGCATTTCGGCAAGCAGGCGGTTGAGTTCCAATGGGTCAGGGGTGGTATGGGTTGAAGGAACAGCCTTGTCGTCTATATAGTTGACCACAGTGGAGAGTAGCCCGACCTTATAGCCGAGTTTGCGGAACAGTTGCCAAAGGAGGGTTGCAATAGATGTTTTGCCGTTAGTGCCAGTCACTCCGACGAGGGTCATCTTTTTCGATGGGTTGCCATAGAAATTAGATGCCATAATGCCGAGTGCCTCTCGCGAATCTGAAACTTGAATATATGTAACACCTTCAACAAGCGTTTCAGGCAAGGTCTGACATACTATTGCGGCAGCACCTTTCTCAACGACCTGAGGGATGAAAGTATGGCCATCCACCGATGTTCCGCAGGTGGCAACGAAACAGTCTCCCGTTGTCACGTTGCGCGAATCGAGACAGAGTGACTTGATGTCGCATGCGTCGTTACCTTTTACGGTAATGGTTTTGACGTTAGTCAATAAGGTTGTTAGTATCATTTTGCTTTTGTTTTTTCACCATTGGCTGGTATCATCTTGCTTCGTCCATAGACCAAACTGTTTCGGCGACCTCTTTGAATACGCCACCGCAATACATTCCGGCATATGTTTTTTCTGGACATAATAATACTACTATGGCACTATATTTTGGGTTATCGGCAGGGAAATACCCTGCAAACGATATCTGGTATTTGTAACCTTTAGGTGTTAACCTGTATCGTGCCGTACCTGTTTTGCCAGCCACACGGAAAAGTTCGGAAGATGCGTATTTATGTGCTGTTCCGTCTTTGCGGGTCACGACTCCTTCAAGCATTCCTCGCACCTGGTCAAGTGTGCTGCGACTGCACATACGGCTATGTGACTTAACTATATCGAACTCCTTGACAAATTCACCACCACGACGCAAAGCGGAAACAAGGTGCGGTTGCACATAATAGCCATCGTTTGCAATGGCATTGTAGAAATTGAGTGTATATAGAGCTGATGACTGTACGCCATAGCCACGAGACATACCTGTCATAGTGGTGGCACTCCAACCCTTGTATTCGCCATAGCGATAGATTGTAGGCGTGGCACATCCCTTAATTTCGATAGGTATGTATTTATCGTATTCCAACTCGGCTATGTCTTCGCTGAACTCTTTCCAAGCGGCACGGTTCTTTCCATAGACTGTTTCCATTAGCCTTGCCATACCGACGTTGCTTGACCTCGCCATGACGGCAGAGAGAGGAAGGTACATCTCGGGATATGAGTGGGAATCGTGTAGGGGGAGGCCACCAAAAATATCGTGACCTTGGTTTACAAAAAGTATTGTGGTCGAGTCGCATTCACCATTCTCAAGGGCGGTCATCAGGCAGACGGTCTTGAATGTTGAGCCAGGTTGGTTGTTCATTGCGAATGCCATATTTGTACCTTGGGTCACAACGCCTGGCTTATTCTGTACAAGGTTTACCACAGACTTTATCTCGCCCGTCTTCACCTCCATAAGTATCATAAACGCAGCCTCCGCACCGCTGGCGATGAGTCTCTCGCGCAACGCACACTCACAGACATCCTGCATATCCATATCAAGGGTCAGCACAACGTCGCAGCCGTCCTCAGCGGGAACTACGGGCACTTCTCTATAGTCGTCCCCTATACGCCGCCAAACATATAAGCCCTTCGTTCCTGTCAACTCTTTGTCAAACGACTGTTCTATACCAAATCGCCCAAGGGTCGCATGGGTGGTATCGTCCACGCCATACACGGCACCTATGACTCGTTGCGCCAAATCGCCAAAAAGATTCTCTCGGTGTTCGCGTATCTTCACAACCCTACCGCCAACAGACGGTTTTTGGTTCATAAGCGGCATTTGGCACACCTCTTTGTACTCCTCATACGACAGTTTCCGTTTAAGGAGGCGCACGCCGTTATCGCCACTTTTTGCGCTGTTGCGGTTGTAGGCTGTCATTAGGCGTTTCTTGAGATGTTCGGGAGTCTCTTCGTGGAAACGCTCGGACAACTGGTGGCAAAGACGGTCAAGACGTGCTGGGAAACTGTCACGCCCAACCCCTTTTTTGTGTATATAAGGTACTGTCAGGTCAATGTAGAGGATATATTCAGGCAGCGAAGCGGACACAAGCCTGCCTCTACTGTCGTAAATGTTGCCACGACGACCACGGCGTTCTACGGTCGTAACCTCGCTGGTCTCAATAACGTTTAGATACTTTTGCCGTTCTGTCACAAGTAACAAAACGTAACGGATTAGTATGTACGAGTAAAGAATCAGTAGCAGCACCCCGAAAAAAGTCGCCCAACTATGCAAGTACTTGTTTTTCTTATCCTTTTCCATCACTCTGCGATTTTTATGTTGGGTTTCTTTGAATCACGCAATGGGCTGTTTTCCTTTTCCAACCGTACCTTGACGGCCGAACGCAAGCCTATGCAATTGTATTTCTTCTGCACGCAATAGTATCTGAACTCGGCATCCTTCAGGACCTCGTGGCTTTTCAGCAGACGGCAAATCTGGCGTTCGTAGGCAAAACCATTATTCACATATAATATGGAAAGGACGATAAGCAGCACGCCAAGGAAGAAGTTCTTTCCAAAGAAATCGGCGACCTGCTTGTCTATCTTTATGTTCAACTTTTTCATAGCGCCTTACCCCCTATCCTTAGTTTCGCGCTTCGCGAGCGTGGGTTGTCTGCAATCTCGTCATCCGTTGGGACGATGACTTTACTGTTAATTTGTGTAAGAGGAGCAATGGTACGACCGTAGAAATCTTTTTTCTGACGACCTTCCACGTTTCCTGTACGAAGGAAGTTCTTTACCATTCGGTCTTCTAAAGAATGGTAAGTCATCACAACGAAACGTCCTTCAGGAGCCAAGATGTCTGGGATTTGGTCAAGCATCTGACGGAGGGCGTCCATTTCGCCATTTACCTCAATGCGTATTGCCTGGAAAATTCGTGCGAGGTCTTTCTTCTCCCTGTCTGGCCCTACGAAAGGTGCGACAACGTTGCAAAGCTGCTCCGCTGTCCAAGGTTTTCCGTCGCTTCTTGCAGCCACGACTGCTGCGGCAATCCTGCGGGCGTTTCTCAACTCCCCGTAGAGATAGAAGACATCGGCGAGGCGTTCCTCGTCGTAAGTGCCAAGCACTACGTCGGCGTTAAGCTCCTGTTTGCGGTTCATTCTCATGTCCAAAGGAGCGTCACCCCTGAACGAGAAGCCACGGCAAGCGTCATCAAACTGATGGCTGCTCACACCAAGGTCAGCCAAAACGCCATCCACATACCGCACTCCAAGGTAGTGCATGTGGTTGATGAGAAAACGGAAATTGGCGTGAACAAACGTCAACCGTTTGTCTCGCGCGACAATTTCCCTTCCGTTAGCTTCTGCGTCGGCATCTTGGTCGAACGAATAGAGGCGACCTTCTGGGCCAAGGCGTTCAAGGATGGCTGTCGAGTGTCCACCTCCTCCGAACGTAAGGTCCACGTAGATGCCGTCTTGTCTGATGTTCAAGGCATCAAGACATTGGGTAAGCATTACTGGTTTGTGAAACATAGTGTTTTTTTTGGTTTTAGAAGTGACGGGAATCCGTCACAAGGTTAATAAATTAAGGTTTGGCCTTAGCCGGTATTTTCAGTCTAGTACGTCCACTAATAAATGTCTCGTAGGTATCTTTTTTCCAAATAGCGAACATTTTACCCATACCTGCGAACGTGACGTCGTTTTCAATCCCCAAATCCTCCTTTTGTTGTTTCGGCAACAGCAAACGCCCCTGCTTGTCAATAGCCAGTTCAACCGTCTCGTCAGAGAACTGCATCTGTTTGGCCATACCATCATCTTCAAATTCATCCACCCTCTCACACATCTCATTGTATGATGCCAACCACACCTCTTCTGGGTAAACGATAAGGAAAACATTATTGTCCAAAGACTCCATTCTTGCGTACAACGTCACATTCTCCGCCAAAATCTTGCGATAATTGGCGGGAATGACAACTCTGCCTTTTGCGTCAAGCTTAGCATTTACGCGGTTTACGAATGGTTTTAACATCTTTCCAAAGAATGGGATTATTGACGCTGCAAAGATAAAGAAAATATTTGACACGACAAACCACTTTCTCCCACTTTTTTTACAGAAAATGCGATTTTGCTATATTTTGTGCATTTCGCACTTTATATACTGCTGAAAATACGATAGTTGTGAAGTGGGAGAAAGTGGGGTGAATTTTACCAACTCCTTTTTGATGGCAATCTCAAGAAAAATGACTAAATTTGCACTCTAAAAATAAGGAATATGTTATACCCAGATAATATTGAGACAAAATTAGGTTTTACCACCATCCGTGAGCATATATCCGACTGTTGCACAAGTGCCCCAAGCATTGCTGTGGCGATGAGTGGGCTAACCTACACGGCCGACAGGGAGATGGCAGGGGAGCGATTATCAAAGGTTTGGGAGATGATGGTTTTGACGAGGGAAACAGGCGATGCCATACCCCTCGGCGAAATCCGTGACCTGCGAGAGACATTTGCCACTACAAGGGCCGAAGGAACTTTTTTGGATCTTCAAGAGGTGGAATATCTCAGGAAAAACCTTTTGGTGCTGCAATCATTGATAATGTACCTCAAGTCGCTGGATGCTGAACGTTTCCCCCTGCTTAGGCAGATAGTAGAGGGGCGTGAAACATTTAAGGAGGTCATACGGAGAGTGGACTGTATATTAGACAAATACGGGGATGTGCGCGACACAGCTTCGGATACCCTTCACGCCATTCGCAAACAGATGAGGGAAGCGCAAGGCAGCGTGGCAAGGACGTTGAACTCTATTCTGAAGGAGGCAAAGGCACGAGGGGCGATTGACCCAGACGTGTCTCCAACCATGCGTGAGGGTAGGCTTATGTTGCCTGTCCCTTCTGCCAACAAAAGAATGGTCAACGGCATTGTCCACGACGAGTCATCGACAGGCAAGACTTCATTCATTGAACCTGCCGCCGTGGTCGAGATAAACAACAGGCTGCGCGAGTTGGAGGGCGAGGAGCGAAGGGAGATTGTCAGAATACTCATAGAGCTAACCGACTGGCTGCGGCCAATGTACGATGGCATCACTGACGCAATGACATTTATAATGCAGGTTGACGCCCTTCACGCCGTGGCTAAATATTCTATTAGGATAAAGGCTGTCGTTCCACAGATAACGAAATCGAGCGTCGAAATCTACAGCGCACGCCACCCGTTGCTGGAGGCTTCGCTGCAAAGCCAAGGAAGGGAAATCGTGCCTTTGGACATAAAATTAAGCAAGAAGCAGAGAATAATCGTCATTTCAGGGCCTAATGCAGGTGGGAAATCCGTATGCCTGAAGACATTAGGACTACTGCAATATATGTTGGGTTGCGGATTGCCGATACCTGTTGCCGAACGAAGTTCCACTATGTTGTTCAGTTCTATTTTCGTGGATATCGGTGATGAACAAAGTTTGGAGAATGACCTTTCCACTTACAGCTCACATCTATATAATATGAAATCGTTCATGAAGTCAGGCGACGGGCGCTCGTTGATGTTGATAGACGAATTGGGCAGCGGTACGGAGCCTTTGATAGGGGGAGCGATTGCCGAGGCTGTTTTGGGCAGGCTGAACGAGAAAAGCGTTTATGGGGTCATCACTACGCACTACAGCAACCTCAAGACATTTGCCACCGAGAGTGATGGAATGGTCAACGGCGCAATGCTCTACGACCGCCACAACATGCAGCCACTCTTCACGTTAAGCATTGGAATGGCTGGAAGTTCGTTTGCGATTGATATAGCCCGCAAAATCGGATTGCCAAGCGAGGTTATTAAGCGTGCTACCGAGTTGGTGGGCGAGGAACAGGTGGATTTCGACAAATACCTGCAAGACGTGGCGCGAGACAAGCGTTATTGGGAGAAAAAGCGTGAACAAATCCGTGAGCAGGAACGCCGCCTAAGACAGTTGACCGAAGAGTATGAGAACAAGATGGCTGGTGTGAAGGCCGAGGAGAAAAAAATAATCGCCGAGGCGCGCGACGAAGCCACGCAGATAATCAGCGGGGCGAATGCCGAGATCGAGAAGACCATACGCACAATCAAAGAGGCTGGTGCCGAGAAGATGGCGACACGCGAGGCACGTCGGGCATTGAAAGAGAAAGAGGAATCAATGAAGGCTAAACCGCAAGTCGTCGTTCGGGAACAAGTGTTCAAGGTAGGTGACCGCGTGATGATAGAAGGTCAAAACGTGCCAGGAAAAGTTGTTGACGTACAAGGGCGACAGGCTGTAGTGCTTTTTGGGCAGGTCAAGACGACAGTTGCCATGAGCAGGCTTCACGCCACAAACGTCAAAGATGAGAAACCCATACGTCAGCAAAGCAACATCGTTGACGTGATACACGAAAAACAGAGCGGCTTCTCGCAGCAGATAGACATCCGTGGAATGAGGGTTGACGAGGCTCTTGACGCTGTTGTGGCGTTCATCGACGATGCCTCAATGCTACACACACGTCAAGTCAGGATCCTGCATGGCACAGGCACTGGCGCACTGCGTCAAGCGGTTAGGCAATATCTTTCGACATGCAGCAGCGTTGAGGCCTTCCACGACGAACATGTACAATTCGGCGGTGCTGGCATTACAATCGTCGAGATAGCAGAATAGCTCCCTCTACACATTCAAACTCTGAAAATATTGATATGGTATGAACGACGATAGGTTTTCATTAAAGAAAAGAATAAAGAGTTTTAGATACGCCTTTGCAGGATTGGGGGTCTTGTTCAAGTATGAACATAATTCTTGGATTCATGCTGTGGCTGCAATCTGTGTCATTGTGGCTGGTTTCCTTTTTCGCATATCATACGTAGAATGGATTGCGGTTATTATAGTCATTGGTATGGTATTTTCTGCCGAAATCTTCAACTCCTCGATTGAAAGGATAGCTGATTATATCCAGCCAGCGAAAGACGGCAGGATACGGGACATAAAAGACCTCGGGTCAGCGGCGGTCTTGGTAACAGCCATTACAGCGGCAGCTGTAGGCATAATGATATTTCTTCCGAAAATCATAGGACTTGGATAAACGAATCTACTCGAAAAAGCCATTTCATCGAGAATTAGTCATAATGAAATAATAACTTGGTACAATCTTATTTTTATATCATAATGCAACCCCCGTAAAGACGGAGCCTGCTCCGTCTCCGAACAATCCGCAGCAGATGCAGCTTCACAGCCTGCACCTGTAAAGACGGAGCCTGCTCCGTCGTACGTTTGAAAAATTATTTGTACCTTTG
>JAKSNS010000004.1 GCA_024399545.1 Paludibacteraceae bacterium | reverse complement strand
TGAGTATGATTGTTTGTTTTGGGCTCAAGATACAAATTTCAAAGCAATTCACAACAAACAGGAGAGGATAGAGCACCAGGCTCCAATTGTTTGTTTTGGGCTCAAGATACAAATTTCAAAGCAATTCACAACGAACAGACGCAGACAATCCGCAACAAGATAATTGTTTGTTTTGGGCTCAAGATACAAATTTCAAAGCAATTCACAACTATATTGCGTGTGGATCATATCCGGGTTTTATTGTTTGTTTTGGGCTCAAGATACAAATTTCAAAGCAATTCACAACCTCATGGTGAGACTACCTGTGGCGGCCACTATTGTTTGTTTTGGGCTCAAGATACAAATTTCAAAGCAATTCACAACCAGGCGTGCCGAATTTAACAAGGTGTAGTGATTGTTTGTTTTGGGCTCAAGATACAAATTTCAAAGCAATTCACAACTCCTTCCGTTGCTTTCGCAAGCCAACAGGGATTGTTTGTTTTGGGCTCAAGATACAAATTTCAAAGCAATTCACAACTATCATATTCGCATTTGCCTCCCTCTTCTTATTGTTTGTTTTGGGCTCAAGATACAAATTTCAAAGCAATTCACAACCTCACTCATTTAAGAACTACCCGTGAAACCATTGTTTGTTTTGGGCTCAAGATACAAATTTCAAAGCAATTCACAACTCCTGTGCTTAATGCGTCTTTCATACATTATTGTTTGTTTTGGGCTCAAGATACAAATTTCAAAGCAATTCACAACCTTAGAATGTTGTTATGCGAATTTTAGAGATTGTTTGTTTTGGGCTCAAGATACAAATTTCAAAGCAATTCACAACTTCAATGTCGATTAGGTAGTCAAAAATTGATTGTTTGTTTTGGGCTCAAGATACAAATTTCAAAGCAATTCACAACTATAGTCTAATGCACTGTGATGCCGTCGAGATTGTTTGTTTTGGGCTCAAGATACAAATTTCAAAGCAATTCACAACTTGCGTATTACCTTTTTTTTATGCGGTGGGATTGTTTGTTTTGGGCTCAAGATACAAATTTCAAAGCAATTCACAACACATTCTTGCCGATAAGAGCCAACTCACTATTGTTTGTTTTGGGCTCAAGATACAAATTTCAAAGCAATTCACAACTTGGCACAACAAGCAAAGGACGATATGGCAATTGTTTGTTTTGGGCTCAAGATACAAATTTCAAAGCAATTCACAACCGCAGGAGCAATACAATCAAGCCCTGTTTAATTGTTTGTTTTGGGCTCAAGATACAAATTTCAAAGCAATTCACAACAAGTCTTCCATTCTGAGGTGTCTCACCTAAATTGTTTGTTTTGGGCTCAAGATACAAATTTCAAAGCAATTCACAACCATCGAGATACTTTTTATCATCATCAGTGAATTGTTTGTTTTGGGCTCAAGATACAAATTTCAAAGCAATTCACAACCCAGATGGCATCCTGTTCAATCAATCCGCATTGTTTGTTTTGGGCTCAAGATACAAATTTCAAAGCAATTCACAACGTTACCGTTGAGGCGGTCAAAACAGGTTTAATTGTTTGTTTTGGGCTCAAGATACAAATTTCAAAGCAATTCACAACCACTCACCTATTGATGGAACACAACACACTATTGTTTGTTTTGGGCTCAAGATACAAATTTCAAAGCAATTCACAACCGAAACCACCTGACATCTGCTCCCTTGCGATTGTTTGTTTTGGGCTCAAGATACAAATTTCAAAGCAATTCACAACGTCATCGCATTTATACGCTTGCTCTCTCCTATTGTTTGTTTTGGGCTCAAGATACAAATTTCAAAGCAATTCACAACATTGAGGAATTTTGCCGCAATCTCGTATGATTGTTTGTTTTGGGCTCAAGATACAAATTTCAAAGCAATTCACAACTACTGCGCCTGTGATGGTATCAGTAAATATATTGTTTGTTTTGGGCTCAAGATACAAATTTCAAAGCAATTCACAACAATAGACTTAGAGTTGATTATGCGTAAATATTGTTTGTTTTGGGCTCAAGATACAAATTTCAAAGCAATTCACAACGCAAATACAAGTGACAACGTTACATTTTGATTGTTTGTTTTGGGCTCAAGATACAAATTTCAAAGCAATTCACAACAGAGACCAACCTTCTGTCTTGACTGAGAAAATTGTTTGTTTTGGGCTCAAGATACAAATTTCAAAGCAATTCACAACGAGAGAGGAAGTTGAAAAATGGAAGGAAACAATTGTTTGTTTTGGGCTCAAGATACAAATTTCAAAGCAATTCACAACCAGAGGGGTAAGGTCACGTTTCATGTCGGATTGTTTGTTTTGGGCTCAAGATACAAATTTCAAAGCAATTCACAACTAGAAAACTATGACACAAGACTATAAGGAATTGTTTGTTTTGGGCTCAAGATACAAATTTCAAAGCAATTCACAACACACACTTGATGGGGGGTGGGTGCGAGCGAATTGTTTGTTTTGGGCTCAAGATACAAATTTCAAAGCAATTCACAACTATCACCACATCAAACGAGAAGGGGTCCAGATTGTTTGTTTTGGGCTCAAGATACAAATTTCAAAGCAATTCACAACGCAACTAACTCATTGACCTTGGCAGCAACGATTGTTTGTTTTGGGCTCAAGATACAAATTTCAAAGCAATTCACAACATATGCCATATTAGTAACATTAGAGACATTATTGTTTGTTTTGGGCTCAAGATACAAATTTCAAAGCAATTCACAACTAGAAAAAGGCGAGGACGTTGCCGATTTCGATTGTTTGTTTTGGGCTCAAGATACAAATTTCAAAGCAATTCACAACTGGTATGCAGGAGTCTTGGTCAGTCCGAAGATTGTTTGTTTTGGGCTCAAGATACAAATTTCAAAGCAATTCACAACGCCAGAGCCACATTCAAGGTAAAGGCTGGCATTGTTTGTTTTGGGCTCAAGATACAAATTTCAAAGCAATTCACAACATTTATATATGTTTATGTAGAGCCAGGTATTTAGGCAGCACAACATCATAGAAAAACAGCGCATCTCCAGCTGGGCTATTGTCTGAATTTTTGCATAACATAGAGAATATGCAGGCTTTGAGGAGCAGAGATGTAGTATAATCTGCTCCATCAAGGCCACAATTATGGTAAAAATCCTCAATCTCTTTGGCTTGTTTATCATCAAAAACTGTATCACAATACAATTTTTCACCGCTCCAAAATAAATATCCATACTCCTGCTGGATAATATCCTGGGGACAGTCAGATTGGCCTTTATACAAAAGGCAATTATTTAGCGGATTAAATAACGCTGGCATAACAAATCACAATACATTTTCGGCTGCAAAGGTACAACATTGTTTGTTTTGGGCTCAAGATACAAATTTCAAAGCAATTCACAACTCGGACTGCAAATATACTACTTAATCTTGATTGTTTGTTTTGGGCTCAAGATACAAATTTCAAAGCAATTCACAAATTACCACAATCAAAATGCAGAGTGTAGATATTACTATTGCAAACAGAGTGAAGTCCATATATTAAAACAAAATGTTAAACATTCAAGGTGAGTTCTATAAATTCATTTTGAATGTTTTTGAAGTTTGTTTTGAGCAGATGACATAAACGATGTCACGAACTGTTCTTTTCTCTTTAGTCTTTTGTTTAGGCATAATTCGCACAACAAGGTTGTAAACAGAGTGCAAATTTACGAAATATATTTCATTTTACGTTACATTATGCCTGTTTTTTTTATGTGTACGTTAACTGTTGGTATATCTGTTGGTTATACGGTGAAAAATATAAGAAAAAGTTATTAGGTTTTTATATTTGATGCCAAATAAACAGACTTTGGGAAGCATGAAATCCTCAACTTATACGCAAAAATGCTTCGCTTAAGGTGAGTTCTATAAATTCATTTGAGGGTTTTTGAAGTTTGTTTTAAGCAGATTGCTGTGCGGAAGGAGGGAGCAATGCGGGCATTGTGACCGACTGACAATCAGCAAGATGCTAAAAGAAACTTCAAAAACACCAAAAAGTTTTTTGCATTCCACCTTCATTTATTCCATAAAACGGTGAATTTATAGAACTCACCTTAAATTTTAACACATAAAACCTACCCCCAACTTTTTAGGTGAAATTATTGAAATTATTGAAATCGCATACCGTCCGTAAGCAAAACAGAGACCATAATGACCTTAGAAAATTGCACTCATTCCGACAAAACAAAAGAGCAAGAAAAGAGCAAGCCCAACCGTACCATAAAAAACATAAAACCGTAAAAAGGCATCACGCCGATTTCAAAATCAGGAAATGGCATTTGAGTACGCTGACAACAAAAACAGGAATATGTCTATGTTTATAGGACGATGTCTATCTTATTAGGAAAACAACCAAAATCTATCTGCGTTTTTCAGGAAAGGACAAGTGGTACAGCAAATTTCTAATTGTAACCGTTTAATTGTAACCCACCGTCTAACTCTCTGTATATCAATATCCATTTACCCCAAAACCGCCAAAAATTAATTGTAACCAATTGTAACCAATTGTAACCGCCCAACCCTCATAAAATATGCAAAATTTCGTAAACCTCGAAATCGACATCTCCAAATTAACATTAGTTGCGTAAAACTTAACCACCCTTAAAAAAGACGTAGCCCTAACGAACCCCTGACCTGCCCCATGTTTAACCCAAACCCCAAAAAACCCGATTTGAAATGTTAAATTTTCACCTCCCATTTTCCCTACCCCTTCAAATTTTCCATATTTTTATCCCTTTCTCCGCACATCATTTTGCGGTTACAATTAGTTACAATTGGTTACAATTGAATTTCCGCCTTTTTACACCAATCTACATCTGATACTCAACCATTTAACCCTTCGGTTACAATTAAACGGTTACAATTAGAAAATTCCTATGCACTCTTTTTGCCTGAAAACGATAGACAAGATTATTGAGTGATACCCTAACAGAGAATCCAATTCAGTGAATAAAACCACTCAATTCGTTATAGAGCCACAAAATATTTTTTCTGAAATCCTTTGTCACATCAAGAAAAGTTCGTATCTTTGCAGCGAAAAACCGATGAAAAAATCTATCTAAAAAACCGAGATTTTTTCAACTAATAATTTTAGGATATGCTGATTGGCAGGGATAAAGAACAACAGATATTGCTATCTGCGCTCGAGGCGGACGAGTCTCAACTAATTGCCGTGTATGGTCGCAGGCGTGTAGGAAAGACGTTTCTTATACGTCAAACCTACAAGAACAAATTTGCCTTCCAACATTCAGGCTTGTCTAAAGGAAACACGAAAGAGCAAATTAACGAGTTTTGCGAGTCCTTGCGACAGTATGGATTGAAAAATTTCGTTGAACCAAAAAATTGGTCAGAGGCTTTCCATTTACTACAACGGCTATTGGCAAAGAAACCGAAAGGAAAGAAAATCATCTTCATTGACGAGTTGCCATGGATGGATACACACAAAAGCAAGTTCCTTGAATCCTTGGATCATTTTTGGAACGGTTGGGCGACTGAACGAGAGGATATCGTACTCATAATCTGCGGTTCAGCCACAAGTTGGATTATCAACAAAGTGATAAGAAATCGTGGGGGACTGCATAATCGGGTGAATCGTCAGATTGACTTGCAGCCGTTTACGTTGAAAGAGTGCCGGCAATACGCTGACTGCAAGAAACTGAGCATTGGTGACAGGGAACTTGTCGAGGCTTACATGGTTATGGGTGGCGTGCCTTTCTACTGGAGTTTCTTCCAAAGAGGTGAGAGTGTCGCAAAGACTATAGACAGGTTATTCTTTGAACAGAATGCTGAACTAAAGGATGAGTACGATGCCTTGTACGAATCCCTTTTTACAAATGCCAATAGTTATATGAGCATTGTCAAGGCACTTTCGACAGTCAATGCGGGAATGACGAGAGCTCAGTTACTGACAGCTACCAAATTGAGCAACAACACCGTGTTTCAGAAAGCGTTGCGCGAATTGGAACAATGTGGGTTCATACGCAAATATCAGGCGTATGGCAACAAGAACAAGGAGATGATGTTCCAGTTGATGGATCCGTTCACATTGTTCTATTACCATTTCCTGGAGGGTAAAAACAGTAGGGACGAACAGT
The DNA here is from genome assembly GCA_024399545.1 of Paludibacteraceae bacterium. Taxonomy (GTDB): domain Bacteria; phylum Bacteroidota; class Bacteroidia; order Bacteroidales; family Paludibacteraceae; genus Aphodosoma. Next base: position 74,868 of record JAKSNS010000004.1, on the reverse strand, counting down.
TTTGGCAACATAGTTTAGGGCAGAATAATTATAATGCTTGGGCGGGTATTGCTTTTGAGCGTGTATGCTTGTGGCATGAAAGGCAGATAAAGACGGCGTTAGGCATTAGCGGTTTACGTAGTAATGTCTGTGCGTGGAGTTATTTGCCTACGACGGAGGAGAAATTAGCAGGTGCTACTGGAGGGCAGATTGACCTGATGATTGACAGGGCGGATGGCGTAATCAATCTGTGCGAGATGAAGTTCCACAAAGAACCGTTTTTGGTGACAAGCTCTTATGCCGAGAAAATCCGTACAAGAAACGCTATTTTCCGTGAAAGGGAAAATTGCCGTAAGGCATTGGTGAATACTTTGGTTACTATGTATGGTATCGTCAATAATATGAATAGTGACGTTTTTGATAACATATTAGTTATAAGCGATTTGCTATCAACATAAAAATTTATTACCTGAAAATATCTCGTTTTTTAGCATAGATTTTTTCATCTAATATGCAACCTTCCCCAGCATTGTCTTTCCTTTCTTTACTAAACGGCAAAACATTTTGAAACAATTATTGGCATTACAACATTTCTTTGTTTGTTTCCCATAACATAGAAATTATACGAATCACCTATAATCATTTTTTTGTTGTAATGTTTGGTGGATTGAAAAAATATTCGTAATTTTGTACGCTTTGTTTTGCACTCTTTTCGTTTGGAATAAAATGCTAATATTCAAATGTTTAAGAAATTATTGCTTTGGTTTTTTGCCAATGCGCTTCTCCCTATATTGGTTCCTCTATTCTATCTTGTTTTGCGCGAGTGGATTACTAATGGTTCTTTCCCTTTAATCAGGATGTTCCAGGAACTAACGATAAATGGGTTTTATGTCTTTTCTGCGTTGGCTTTGTATTTTAGCCTTTTCGAGGATTATGACATATATGCAAAATGCACCAAACCTTTTATGATTATTTGGCAATGTCTGCTGATGATTGCCACGTTGGCGATGTTTTATAAAATGTATAATGAAGATGTTCGCTACTTCATAAATAATTCGCCTCAGTTCTTAACAGTTTGGTTCTTAACGGCTATATTTTCTATAATTAAAAAAGTGGATATAATTAAGTATAAACAAAATTTACGTATGCTATGAGTTTTGATTCTGTCAATATAATAACGTTTGTCACACTGACTGTATCCTTAGTCTATTTTGCCAGAACTGGTTATTTGTATATACGAAAGAAAAAGACCAATGAAAACCTTGATGGCAATTCTGTTTGCCAAGATGACCATTATAAACGCATTTTGGATTCTACTCATTTTGTGGAAACAGAACGTCAGATGAATAAAGGTGAGCATTTTGATGACGAGACTGTTTACCTGAACAGGGCTAACAACATTAGACTGAACACAGATTTTTTTGACTGGGTTAATTGCAGGTGATTTAATATGAGCGTGAATGATAGATTGGAAACAAATCCTGAAGCTATACGTACTCGCTTCGAGACTTTATTGTCTCTGTTCAACAAAGAATTTTTAACTGGCTTGGACGATAAATACGCCAAAAGCATTTTTCTTTCTGAAGAGTTGCTTCATTGTGCCGTTAATGCTTATTTTGACGATATTTGCAAATACAAGAATTATGCTGGTTCTCTTTATGCTGATAAGCATAAACAAGCCGCATTCACAATGTTATGGATTTCTCGATATAAACCTATTCAATTAAAATCAAACTCCGCTGTTGATACTGTGTTGCTTACGATTAATGAATCTTTCGCGATTATATCTGGTCTTATGTTCCTTGACCCTTCTGTCACTGATTGTATGTCGAGGAAATTTTATAAGCATTTGGTTTATACTTTGATGTATAGGGATCTCGGAGGTAAGGGACTTGCTACTATGCTCTATTTAATGGAAACAGCTGCTATCAATAAAGTCAAGTTCTGAAATTTATAACTTAATCTCGTTCAGCGGTATTGTCACAAAGTCTCTTTCGTAGGCGCGAGGGTGGGGGAGTGTCAGCCGTGGCGTGTCTATTTTAATCCCATCGTACTCTATGATGTCAATGTCAATAATCCTATCATGATATTCCCCATTGACTGACTTTGTTTTACGTCCCATCATCCTCTCTACTTCCTGAGTGGCGTCAAGCAATTCAAGAGGCGACAGTTCGGAGGTGACAGCCACGCACATATTCATAAACTTGTTTTCCGACACAAAGCCGCAAGGCTCAGTCTCAATCACCGACGAGCAACGCACAATCTGGCAGAACCCCTTCAGATGCCCAATCGCCTCCTCAAGGTTCTTCCTCTTGTCTCCCAGATTTGTTCCCAATGACAGATAAATCATAAAATAACCTCCTGCACATTTTTCCATATATTTTTATGCCGAAAACGCACATTTTTCCATATATTTTTATGCCAGAAACGCACATTTTTCCGGTTTTTTTGATTGTGCCAACCTTAGAAAGTGGACAAAATCATGATTGTTTTTTGGCTTTGTTCTCCTTCGCAGTGCGTTTGGGATTTGCGGGAAACCATCCTTTCCTGACTCTTTCCCTCTGCTGGAAAATCTCAAGGATTGACCACAGGCAACTGAATGCCGTGACCCCTACTATGGCTGAGACGACAGTGTTGCTGATGAAGAGTGACGCAATGCCAAAACCAATTCCACAAAGGGCGAACACCCACCAGCATTTTGTGCCGAAGTAGTATTCCGATTTGATGACTATGGGGTGAAAAATCCCGATGAGCAGGAATGCCGATACCCCGAGCAATATCCCTGACCAGTTTAATGTATCCATAAATCTCATTTCCCGGTTATCTCAAGACCGACAATTCCCGCAAGAATGAGCAGGGCGAAGAACATTCGCCAAACTGACGCTGAGTCGCCGAAGGCAAAGATTCCCAACAGGAAAGTCGCGACAGCACCAATGCCCGTCCATACAATGTATGCCGTGGCGATAGGAATCTGTCGTTGAGCTAAGTATAAAAAAAGACCGCTCAGCAGCATACTGACTGCCGAGAGGCCTATATACAGTCCAAAATGTCGTGGATATAATGCGCTGAGTTTGAAGCCTAAAGGCCACCCAACCTCAAAAATTGCCGCAATTATCAGATATATCCAAGACACCATCAATAACCCGAAAGGTTACCTGTCTTGAGGAACATGACACGGATTCTGTGGCGGTAAGAAACCGGCTGACCGTCACGTTGACCAGGTGTCCAGTTAGGCATCGTCTTGACGATGCGCACTGCCTCCTCCTTGAGCGACTGCCAAGCACCGCTGATAGCCTCGACATCAGTGATTGTGCCATCCTTGCGGACAACCAGATGCACGTCAACCGAGCCTTGGATGTTGTTCACGAAAGCATCCTCTGGGTACTGAAGGTTAGCGTTGATATACTCATACATAGCCTCTTCGCCACCAGGGAACTCTGGTTTAACCTCTACTGCGAGATATACAGAGTCCGTGCGGAGGAACTCCTCGCGAACCTTGGCAAGGCTGTCCTGCTCATGTTTAATCTCCTCTGGGGTCTTCTCATGAACGAGCGACTGATAACCAACCACTTGGCGTGTGGTGTTGGCTGCGTCCTTCTTTGAGACACCCTTTTTCTTCTTTTTTTTCTTTTTCTTCTTTTTCTTTTTCATCACTGCGGACACCTCTGGGGTGTATGCAGCGCAGTAATTTACCATTGCGTCACCAAAGGCAAAAAGCATGGTGAAGGCAATGATGGCAAATGAGAATTTGATACGCATGATATAGTGTTATTATGTAATCTACATTTTGGGTGCAAAGATACGAAATATATTTCGTATTTGCAAGCCTAAAAGGAATTATTTTTTCATAGCCGTGTATGCAGTCCCTCACGCCTGAATTTCTTCATGTGATATATAAGCATAACAGCCGAGCAGATAAAGGCAAGAGTGTCCGAAATAGGTATGGAATACCATATTCCGCTCACTCCCCAGAAGCGTGGCAGTATTACCAGAAGCGGCAGCAGGAAGAGTATCTGGCGCGTCAGCGAAAGGAAAATACTCTGAGGAGCCATGCCTATGCTTTGGAAGAAATTAGACGTTACCATCGAGAACCCCACTATAGGTGCAGCTATCGTGAAGAGTCTCATTCCGTGGGCAGCCTCCTCAATCAACAGAGGGTCTGTCGTGAAGAGACGTGCCACCATTTCAGGGATAAGTTGTGCGACAATGCACTGGAGTGTCGTTATCACCGTTGCCCAGAATATAGTGAGTTTCAGCACCTTGAACAGTCGGTCAATCATCTGTGCCCCGAAGTTGTAGCCCGCTATAGGCTGCATCCCCTGGTTGACGCCAAGGACAATCATGGCAAAAATGAAGACGAACCTGTTGACAATGCCGAAAGCCGACACTGCGTAGTCCCCTCCGTGACTCATAAGCCCGCGGTTGATGAATATCACAATCAGGCAGGCGGCAGAGTTCATCACGAAAGGCGACACACCGATTGAGAGTGATTTCCTGACGATGTGAATGTCCGGGATAAGGTTGCGCATCTGTAGGTGAATCCTCTCTTTGGGTTTGGCGAACTCAACCAAGAGCCACGTCAGCGACACGACCTGCGCAAGGATTGTGGCAATCGCCGCACCACGCACACCCCACCCAAAGGAGAAGATGAACAGAGGGTCGAGAACGGCGTTCAGCACAACGGTAAGTATGGTTGCGTACATTGCACGGTTTGGATGTCCGACAGCCCTTGAGGCTGTGTTCAACCCGAGGTACATGTGCGTCACCACATTGCCGTAGAGGATTATCTGCATATAGTCGTGGGCATACTGCAATGTGTTGTCGCTTGCGCCGAAAAGCACGAGGATAGGGTCAAGCCATATCAGCGACACAGCCATGAACAGCAGGCCTAATATCACGTTGAGCGAGACGACGTTGCCCAAAGTGCGGCGTGCCTCGCCATAGTTTTTCTGCCCGAGTTTTATGGAGATAAGGTTGGCTGTTCCCACGCCAATCAGCGCACCGAAAGCTGCGGCGAGATTCATGAATGGGAAGGTTACAGCCAATCCTCCAAGTGCCATTGCCCCAACGCCACGGCCAATGAATATGCTGTCAACCATATTATACAGTGACGAGGCAGTCATGGCTATGATTGAAGGGATGGCATAACGGCGGAGAAGTTTTCCGACCGGAGCAGAACCTAATTCTTTCATTTATGCGTGGTTCTATTAATTGTGTTTTCACTAAAGGGCAACAAAAAAAACTTAGAGAAAGTGGCATAGTATAGCCCAGGACGTCAGTCCTGGGCTAATGAAAAAATGCCTCTAATAAGAGTTTTTTAGAAAATTATTTTTCTAACATCACTTAACAAGAACATTAACAGCGCGGTTGCCAATGCGTACTGCATAAACGCCTGACGTTGGAACGTTGATTCTTTCGATTTCCGAAGTGGTCTTGCCGTTCATTATTATGCGTCCAGTCATGTCGCTGACCATAATGTCCTCGCCCTCGGCTGTGCGGATAACGATGGTGTTATGCTCGCTTGTGATGACGAACTCAGTAGCGTTGATGTCGTCAACTGAAACTGGAGGTTCAGGAGTTTCGTCGTAGGTGTAGGTAATCTGGTAGAGGACAAGGTCGTTAGAGAGGATTTCGATGTAAGTGCTGCAACCTGTAGTGTCGCCAACAACGGTGAAGTCACGGATGTCCATTATTTCAATTGCAGCCGTGTCTGTAGCAGTATTGTGGGTCAATGAAGAATAGAATTTTTCCACATCGCTCATTGTATAGGTGCCTGCGAATTGGTCTGAATAAACCATCAGTTGCATTCGGTACTCGTCATCCTGGTCTGCACCAATCAGCTGGAACTGACCCATGAATGTCTGGTCGTAAACCTTGTTGTATTCCTCATTGTCCATTGTGATTACTACAGTATCCACAGGGTCTGGGGTGACGTACGTGTAGATATAGGTGATTTGATAGAGAATGTGGTCTCTGCCAAGGATTTCGACGTATGTGCTGCAAGATTTAGCGTTGCCAGTAATGGTGAAGTCGGCGACTGAGAGTATGTCGATGTATGTTGTGTCGCCACCAACCGTATGAATCAATCCTGAGTATTCGTTAATCACGTCATTCTGGGTGTAAGTACCTGCTATCTGGTTGGAATTTACGGCAAGGAGCATTGTGTATTCCTGATCCTGATCAGCACCTTGGAGTTGGAACTGTCCTAAGAATGATGTATAGTCAATAATTGAGTTGACCTCTGCATTGTCCATGAGGATAGCGATGGTGTCTTCAGGGACAACTGAGAATGAGCAGTTGAATGTCCACTCGGTGTTGCCGTAGAAGAGCGAAGTACCAGTGAGGGTATAAGTGCTGTCATCAGCAAGGGCGATGGTGATTGTGCCGTTGAATGGAGAGCTTGAAGCTCGGCCTGTTGTTGCGTCATAGAGGTTGAACTCAATATCTCCACTTTCTAATGTCCAAGTGCCGAGAGCATCGTCAGCATTTCTGTTATAAACCGTGCCATAGAGTATGTTTGTACCGTCAGAAGCCTGGAAATCGTAAGCATATACATCATAGTACATCTGATAGACTGCATAGTAAGGGCTCTGGGTTATGGTAAGGTCAGTTGCGGTGAACGTTTGCTGGGTTTGAGGGGTAGGGTCTGCGTATGCAAAACTGATATCGTACATTGTGCCGTCAGCAGCAACCCATTTGATGTGTGCGGTGCAGTTGTCAGCAGTACCTGTCACGGTAGCCTCAAGAAGGTTATTGCAAGGGATTGGGGTGCCACCTGTCTGAGGATCATAATTGCTGTATAGCATGAAGTAGTCGTCATCCTCGTAACGGTCTGCAAGAGTGTAAGTGCCGGCGAAAGAGGTGGCATAGAATACAACGTTCAAGAGGTAGCCGTCATTGCTGTATCCAATAAGTTGGATTGCACCAGATTGTGAAACCAAGTCGGATGCTCTGTTTTGGAAATTTGAAGTCATGTCAACTACGATAGTGTCGGTTGGATCGGTTATTGGAGCAGGAGATGTGCAGTTGAATGTCCACTCGACGTTATTGTGGAAGAGCGAAGTACCGGTAAGGGTATAAGCGTCGTCTTGTGTTTGGGCAATGGTGATTGTGCCGTTGAATGGAGAGCATGAAGCAACGTCTGTTGTTGCGTCATAGAGGTTGAACTCAATATCTCCACTTTCTAATGTCCATGTGCCGACAGGGCTTTTTGCACTTGGGTATATATTACCCTTAAGAACCTCGGTTCCGTTGGAAGCCTGGAAATTAAATAAATAATAACCAGCATACTGAGCATAAAAATCAGACAAAGGGTCTTCTGTTATCGTAAGGTCAGTTGCGGTGAATGTCTGCTGGGTTTGAGGGGTAGGGTCTGCGTATGCAAAATTGATGTCATACATCGTGCCGTCAGCAGCAACCCATTTGATGTGCGCTGTGCAGTTTGATGGAGTACCAATGACGGTAGCCTCAAGGAGGTTGTTGCATGGAATGGCAGTTCCCTGTCCCTGTGCATCTACGCTGTAAAGCATAAAATACCGGTCATCTGGGTATGCGTCAGCCAGTGTGTAGGTGCCTGCGAACTGAGTTGTAATGAAAACTACATTGAGGACATAGTCATTATTATCACTGTAGCCGACAAGTTGGATAGCACCCGAAGTGGAAATTAGGTCGGTCGCTTGATTCTGGCCATTGGCATTAAGCATTGAAATGGCGATAGTGTCGGTTGGATCGGTTATTGGTGGAATAACAGTGTAAGTGATATTGTATGTATTGCCAGACATATCAACTACGGTAGCAGCGTAAGAACCGTCTGCTGCTCTTGTGAGAGAAGCAGAGGCGTAATCGATGTATTCTCCAGCAGATATATTTACACCCAAAGAGTAATCTGTCAACATATCAGACAATGTGTAAGTCTGACCGTCAACAATGTCTTGTGCTCCTGCGGCACAAACCACGTCGAAATAGAATTTGTACTGACTATTCTGAAGAGTGATGTAAAGGTCATTGTCTTCTTCAAAATACGTGGCACTTGCTTGATCGCAGACAACGTTAATAGGCTGTGTCTGAGCCTTTGCGGTGCATACCATTACCAGCAGCACTGCGAGAATCGTTAGAATTTTTTTCATATTGCTATAATGTTGAAAGTGTTATTCAATGCAGTTGCAGACAAGGTTGCGGTCACCAAAGCCGTTGTCAACACGGCCGACGGTAATCCAGAACTTATTCTCCTTGACCCAAGGCAGAGGGAATGCTGCTTTCTCACGGCCATACTTGTGGTTCCACTGGTCAGCGGCGACAACATAGTCAGGGTGAGGTGCGTTCTTCAGCACATTGTCCTCAGCGTCTGCACGGCCGTCGTGAACCTCCTCAATCTCCTCGCGGATGACGTTCATCATGTCGATGAAGCGGTCAAGTTCGGCAAGTGGCTCAGACTCAGTAGGCTCAACCATCAATGTGCCGTGAACAGGGAATGAGAGTGTTGGAGCGTGGAAACCGAAGTCCATCATACGCTTGGCAACGTCGCTCTCGTCAACGCCTGCGTATGTTTTCAGGTGACGGCAGTCCATAATCATCTCGTGACCGACACGTCCGGTGACACCTGTATAGACAATACCGTAGGTCTTCTCAAGACGTTTGGTGAGGTAGTTGGCTGAGAGGATTGCAGTTTTTGTAGCCTCGGCAAGACCGTCAGCACCCATCATGCGGATGTAACCGTATGTGATAGGGAGAATGCCGGCAGAACCCCAAGGAGAAGCAGCGACTGCGGTGTTAGGGTTCTTAGGGTCGATATAGTTGTGCGAAGGAAGGTATTTAACAAGGTGTTCGGCAACGCAGATAGGACCAACGCCAGGACCGCCACCACCGTGAGGCGAAGCGAAGGTCTTGTGGAGGTTGAGGTGGCAAACGTCAGCACCGATGAAGCCTGGGGAGGTCAAACCAACCTGACCGTTCATGTTTGCGCCGTCCATATAAACCTGACCGCCGTTTGCGTGGATAATCTCGCAAATCTTCTTGATTTCAGGCTCGAAGATACCGTGGGTTGAAGGGTAGGTAATCATGAGGGCGGCGAGGTTGTCGCGGTTTGCCTCAGCCTGTGCCTTGATGTCTTCGACGTCAACATTACCGTGGTCGTCACACTTGGTCACTACAACCTTGAAACCGCATTGAACGGCGGAGGCAGGGTTTGTGCCGTGGGCAGAGGCAGGTATGAGGACGATGTTGCGGTGTCCCTGGCCGTTGTCTGCCTGATAGCGGCGTATTGTGCGGAGGCCTGTGTATTCGCCTGCTGCACCTGAGTTTGGCTGGAGAGTGCAACCCTTGAATCCTGTGATTGCGCAGAGATACTGCTCAAGGTTGTGTATGAGTTCCTTGTAGCCCTGGCACTGGCTTTCAGGGGCAAATGGGTGAATGCCCGTGAACTCCTGCCATGAGAGTGGCAACATCTCAGCGGCAGCGTTGAGCTTCATTGTGCAGGAACCCAACGAAATCATCGTATGAGCTAAAGAGATGTCCTTGCGGTCAAGCTGCTTCATGTAGCGCATCATCTCTGTCTCAGTGTGATAGAGCTCGAAAATCTTATGGTGAAGGGCAGGGGTCTCACGGCAGAGTTCCTTCTGGATAGCCTCTACCTTGACATCCTTTATTGTTTCAGGTACTTTTGCGTCGAGTGCTTTTGCGAAGATAGCCATGACCTTCAGCATACCCTCCTCGGTTGTGAGTTCGTCGGTGGAGATTGCGACGATGCCGTTCTCCATATAGCGGAAGTTGACGAGGTTAGCCTCGGCAATCTCTTTGAGTTTCATTGCTGACTTGCCGGCAGGAAGCTCAAGACGGATAGTGTCGAAATAGTAGTCGTTCAACTGTTTGCAACCCATGGCGGTCAGCTCGTTGGCGAGGATGACGGCTTTGGCGTGGATGTTTGTGGCGATGTTCACGAGGCCTTCGTTACCATGGTAAAGAGCGTAGAAACCGGACATGATTGCAGGCAAAGCCTGTGCGGTGCAGATGTTCGACAGTGCTTTCTCACGTTTGATGTGCTGCTCGCGGCTCTGAAGGGCAAGACGGAGGGCTGGTTTCTCGTTAGCGTCCTTGGAGATACCGATGAGACGGCCAGGAATGAAACGTTTGTTGTCGTCGGTTGTGGCAAAGAATGCAGCGCTTGGACCGCCAAAGTAGAGAGGCATACCGAAACGCTGTGTTGTACCGAAGCAGATGTCGGCACCCCATTCGCCTGGAGGGGTGAGGAGAACCATTGCCATAAGGTCGGCGGCAACGGCGACTCTCGCATTGTTTTCGTGGCATTTGGCTGTGAAAGCGCGGTAGTCGTTGATTGTACCGTCTGCGGCAGGGTATTGGAGGATTGCGCCGTAGATAGGTGTGGAGAAATCGAAGGTCTTGTAGTCGCCGATGATGAGTTTCACACCCTGTGGCAACGCACGGGTCTTGATGACGTCGAGAGTCTGAGGGAAGATGTTCTGGTCAACGAAGAGAGTGCAGAGACCTGCCTTCTGCTGTTCGCGTGAACGGAGAGCCATCATCATCGTCATTGCCTCGGCGGCAGCTGTTGCCTCGTCAAGGAGCGAGCAGTTGGCGAGAGGGAGGCCTGTGATGTCGGCAGTCATGGTCTGGAAGTTGAGCAGAGCCTCAAGACGACCTTGTGAGATTTCAGCCTGATAAGGGGTGTATGAGGTGTACCAGACAGGATTTTCGAAGATATTACGCAGGATAACGGCAGGAGTGGCGGTGCCATAATAGCCCAAACCGATGTAATTGTCTGCGATTTTGTTCTTCTGAGCGAGTTCGTGGATGTGAGCGAGGAACTCCTGCTCGGTCATAGCCTCGGGCAATTCCATAGGTTTTGGGAGGCGGATGTTCTTAGGGAGAGTCTGGTCAATGAGTTCGTCAAGCGACTTGACACCAACGACTTCCAACATCTTAGGAAGGTCACGCTCGGTGATACCGATGTGACGGCGAGAAAATGAATTTGACATGTCTTTATGTTTATTTTTTGATGATTCTGATAGGTTATGAAATCGGCGGCAAAGTTACAAAAAATTTTTGGATAAATCTCTTGGTAGAGTCAAAAAATTATCGTACCTTTGCACCGCTTTTGGAAAGATGCCGGAGTGGTCGATCGGGCCGCACTCGAAATGCGGTGAACGGGTAACTGTTCCGGGGGTTCGAATCCCTCTCTTTCCGCCTGACAAAGGAGTTTTTTCCTTTGAATAACAGAAGACAACGGGGTTGGAGGACCCCGGGGGCATCAATCCCACAACCTCTGGGGGGAATGGTTATGGAACAAGGTTGCTGCCCCACCTTATAATAGAAGAGCCAGTCGGGTCACCGGCTGGCTCTTTTGTTTCCTGACTTCGGGAATGATAAAAACCTACCCCCAACTTTTCAGGTGAAATTATTGAAATTATTGAAATCGCTTGCACGCCGAAAGCAGTGCTAACTCAAAAAGGTTGTTGATTTTCAAACGTCAGCTTGCGCTCGGCTGAGGTGTAGTCGCCATTTGAGGCATAGCCTCAAATACACGTACAAATGTGCACATAAACTCACAACACTAAAGAGCAAGAAAAGAGCAAGCCCTACCGTACCATAAAAAACAGAAAAATCCTCATAAAGGCATTATGCCGATTTCAATAATTTCAATAATTTCACCTAAAAACTTGGGGGGGGTATGAAGTGATTTTTCCTCTTGTTTAGTCATAATGAAATAATAACTTGGTACGATCTTATTTTTATATCATAATGCAACCCCTGTAAAGACGGTGCCTGCTCCGTCGTCTCCCAACAATATATGCTTTTCAAATCGTACCAATTTATTATTTAACCCTGATTTAATTAGTCATTCTCACCCTTGTCCACTTTTTCAGTGAAAAAATTGAAATACTCATTTGTCGCAAAACTGCCAAAAATAAACTGCAACTAATTGTAACCGCCATTCTCATAAAATATGCAAAATATCGCAAATGTCGCAATTGATATAATTCTTATCCATAACGTAAAAAAAACATAGTCCTAACGGAGCAGCACCGAAGGATGAACGTAACCCTAATTTAGTAAATCCCGAGTCTAAATGTTAAATATTTACTCCTCTATTTTCAGTCTAAACTTTTTTCACAAACTCTCCTTCCCAGTTACTGTGTTAGTTGCAGTTTGTTTTCCGACATTTTTCAAAAACTCACTATTGACATTCAGCCATTTAACCTCTCAGTTACAGTTTTTCGTTTACATTTTCAAATTTGCTGCGTCACTGGCCTTTTTTCCTCCTATCTGTGAATTTATAGAACTCACCTATAGAAGCCGCCTTTCTCTACAAAAAACAGCCAACCGAAAAACGGTTGGCTGTTTTCCTTTATTCTTTATCGTTTTTTATTACATTGCGATTATTACCCAAGCGAAATGAGCAATAATACCAGCTGACAATCCACCTATCGTATGCGCCAATATCGCCTTCGATATTAAATGTCTGTATCCCAACGAGTCAAGCATGGCTGTGTGTGTTGAGAGGAATCCCGACCAACACATTCCTATTGCCGTGCATACCGCTACTGCGTTATTGTCAATAAAGCCTTGCGATATAAATTCTGGCATTAACCCTAAAGCCGCACCAACAGCTCCCAACGCTGTTATTGGGAATGCTACCAATTCTGCTTGCGTGAATCCAAAGAGCCACTCGAAGACTATTGAAATCTTGCTTGCGAGGAACGGAAGGATTTTCACACCCTCGTATGCCGCACCAGTATATACGCCAGTCTCGACGTTAGGACCAAATGTCATAATCATTACTGCCGTAGAGATTATCAGAACTCCTGGTATGATGGCGAAACCCAAGTCAACACCGGTCTTTCCACCGTCCAATATTGAGTTTAATGCACGGATGAAATTGCTTTCCCGTTTTACCTCCTCAAGCTTTATCTGGTCTTCAGTCATCAACTCGTCAATCTCGACTGGAGAGTCGTATTCAGGGAAACTTTTCAGCGTGAAATGCTGCATAAGCCTTGTTGAGATTATACATCCGCAGACTGCGCCCAGCAGTCCAACTAGTGCGCCTCCCCCAAAACCTAAACCCGCCATAAAGGCAATGACTATCAACCCCATACCAAAAGCCGTGCCAAAATTGGTCAATGAGACTAATTGGTATTTCTTGAAGTACCGGGCAAAACTCTTGTCTTTTGCCAATGCTATGATGGCTGGGTTGTCGGAGAGGAAGGTCATCACAGCACCCAAGGCTGCTACGCCAGGCAGGTTGAATATTGGTTTCATCAGCGGGCGAAGCAGTTTCTCAAGCATATCTACCACCCCAAACTCGACCAATAATTTGCCCAAAGCTCCTGAAATGACGCAGATGGCCATAAGGAAGAAGCATGTGTCAATCAGCAACCGATAGGAGGTTTGCATTATGGTGTTGAGCATATTCTTCAACCCCATTGCGTTTCCTAACGGTATGAATACCAAGAAGAAAATCAGCAGGAAGATCAATGCTTCCGTCAGTTTCTTGTATTTCGTATTGCTCAACATAACGAATTAGCAGACACCAGAGAACCCCATAAACGCCATGGCAAGCAAACCAGCCGTAATCAATGCTATTGGCATCCCTTTCATACCTTCAGGTATCTTGGTTAATGCCAATTGTTCACGAATACCCGCAAACAAAACCATTGCAACACCAAAGCCCAAAGACGTGGAAATTGCGAAGATGGTGCTGTCGAACAAACCCATCTGCTTTTGTATTACCATTATGGCAACACCAAGGATTGTACAGTTCGTGGTAATCAGTGGAAGGAAGACACCTAACGCTTGGTAGAGCGAAGGCGATGTTTTCTTAAGTATGATGTCAACCATCTGCACCAAGAATGCGATTACCAATATGTACGAAATGGTCTGAAGGTACTCAACACCCAATGGGATAAGCACGTATGTGTATATGAGCCATGTTACGATTGTCGCAATGGTCATCACGAAGAGTACCGCAGCCGACATTCCGATGGCTGTGTCTATTTTTTTTGATACTCCGAGGAATGGACAAATTCCAAGGAACTGCGCCAACACGATGTTGTTGACGAATATGCACGAGATGATTATCAGAAATATTTTCATGGCTTATTTTGCTCTAAGTTTATTGATTATTGCTATGAGGTAGCCCAATGTGAGGAATGCGCCTGGAGCCAAAACGAATATCAGAATGCCGAAACGCTCTGGATAGAGGTTGAAGCCGAAGATACAGCCTGTGCCAAGCAGTTCGCGGATTGCGCCGATTATGGTCAACGCACCCGTGAAACCTAAACCTATTCCTATTCCGTCCATAAACGATGCTAATGGATTGTTCTTTGCGGCGAACGCCTCGGCACGTCCAAGTACTATACAGTTTACGACAATCAAAGGTATGAATAGTCCTAATGTTGCGTATAAATCAGGCATATAGGCTTGCATACACATTTGGACTATTGTCACGAACGCAGCGATTACGACAATGTAGGAAGGTATCCTGACTTGGTCGGGAATAAGGTTCTTCAACGCTGAAATAACCGTGTTGGTACACATAAGCACCGCCATGGTGGCAAGTCCCATACCCATACCGTTTATGGCTGACGTGGTCGTTCCCAATGTAGGGCACATACCCAAAATCAGCACGAATGTTGGATTCTCTTTTACGAGTCCGTTGACGAGTGGTTTGAAGTAATTCATTGTGCTGCCTCCTCTGTTTTTGTTGTCTCAAAGTTTTCAGTCTCAGTTGCAGTGCTGTCGGCAAAAGCCTCAGCATCCTGCCAATCTGTTGGTATTTCTTCAGCAGTAGCGGCAGTGAATGTAGCCATTGCTGCGTTTACACCAGTCATGAATGCCCTTGAAGATATTGTTGCCGCTGTGATAGCGTCGTATTTACCTCCGTCTTTCGACACTTTGACTTCGCCATCTGAAACCAAAGCACCGCGGATGTCGCTTTTCTCTCTGAACCATTCGCCCATCTTTGAACCAAGTCCAGGAGTCTCTGACATTTCGAGGATTGAATAGTCAACCAATGCACCTTTTGCGTCGAAACCCACCATCATCTTGACGTTTCCGCCAAAGCCATTAGTGTTTATCTCTATTGCCATACCTGCGAAAGCACCTTGTGCGTCGGTTGCCCTGTAGATATTGTTGCCGTTGACTTGCTCAGCCTCGCCAACTTGCGCACCTTCTGGCAACACGGCGGCTATTGCCTCCTGCTGTTTCTTCAGGTTAGCCTCGGCGATAGGTGCTTCTGTCATTTTGAATACTGCCGCAAGCCCTGCCCCTGCCACTATTGAAATGACCGTGAGCACTATAAACATATTGGCAAATGTCGATTCTAACTTTTTCATCACTTACCCTCCTTTTTGACTGTCTCGCCGAAACGAGTTGGTTTTACATAGTGGTTTATCAACGGTGTGGCGGCGTTCATGATAAGTATCGCAAAAGATACTCCTTCTGGATAAGCACCCCACAGACGGATAACCGATGTGATGATACCAATGCCAACACCGTATATCAACTGTCCCTTGTGCGTCATTGGCGATGTGGCATAGTCAGTCGCCATAAAGACGGAACCAAGCAAAAGACCACCTGTCATAATGTGTATCAGTGGGTCGGCGTGTCCTTCAGGAGCGACGAGGAATACTATACCAGTGAAAACAAAGACTGTAGTGACGATTGATACAGGTATGTGCCATGTGATCGTCTTCGTGCAAATCAGGTATATAAAGCCGATAAGCAATGCTATTGCGGAAATCTCACCCATCGAGCCACCTATCGAGCCAATGAACAGGTCGGCGTAGTCAGGGTTCGACACAAGCCCTTCTTTCATCTGCGTAAGATACGTAGCTCCAGTCTCGACATCGGTATAGTCAATCTCGAAGTGCATTGGAGATGGTTTTGGCCATGTGGTCATCTGGGCTGGAAATGATACCAATAGGAAGACACGTCCAACCAAAGCAGGGTTGAACGGGTTTTGTCCCAAACCTCCGAAGGTCATCTTGCCTATGCCTATCGCAACTATCGCACCAATTATTACAATCCACCAATCAAGGTTGGATGGCAGGTTCAATGCCAGCAATGCTCCCGTAACTATAGCCGAAAGGTTGCCTAATTGCGATGGTTTTTTGAATACGAATTTCTGTATCAAGTGCTCACAGAGCATACAGGTACAGATGGATAGCGCCGTCAAATATACCGCTCCTGACCCAAAATAGAAGAGCGTTATTATGTATGCCGGTAATAGTGCTATCAGAACATTCAACATGTCACGGCGGACACTGTCGTTGTTGTGAATATGGGGTGATGGAGAAACTATCATAAGTTTATTTCCTTTATTTGTTTGTTATTTTTTCTGTGCCCTGCCGCGGATGATGCCGCCGACAGTCTGTTTGCCCATTCTGATATAATCCAGCAATGGCCTGTTGGCTGGACATGTGTAGAGGCAACAGCCGCACTCTATGCAATCCATAACATGGGCTGCCTCAACGCCGTCCCACATCTTCATCTCGGTCATTGTGCTTATCAGGTATGGCTCCAAGCCCATTGGACATGCGCTCACACATTTAGCACACCTTATGCAATTCTCTTCTGGCTGTCTCTTGGCTTTAGCCCTTGGCATAATCAGGACTCCAGAAGTCCTTTTTGACGTCGGCGAGTCTATGTTGCTGAAGGCACGCCCCATCATTGGGCCACCGGCGATTATCTTGTATTCTCCTGGTAGTCCGCCCGCTTTGTCAACAAGCATTTGCAGTGGTGTTCCGAACCTTACCCTGAGATTGCAAGGGTTCTTAACCTCGTCTCCAGTAACTGTTACAACCCTCTCAATGAGAGGCTTGTTTTTCTGTACGGCTTCATAAACAGCATAGCATGTGGCTACGTTTTGAACCACTGCACCTACTGCTATTGGCAGTGCGCCGCTTGGCACTTGACGACCGATACATGCGTCAATCAACTGTTTCTCTCCGCCTTGTGGATAGTGCATTTTCAGTGGCATAATCTCTATGCCAAAATACCTTACAGCCAACTCCCTAAGATGCTCAATAGCGTCCATCTTGTTACACTCTATGCCGATGATGGCACGCTCAACATTGATGGCTTTCATAATGAGAGTTACGCCAATTAGCAACTCCTCGCCGTGTTCCAACATTAACCTATGGTCACATGTCAGGTATGGCTCGCATTCTACGCCATTTACTATCAGCACTTCCGCTTTGGCTGGTGGACGAATAC
The DNA here is from genome assembly GCA_024399545.1 of Paludibacteraceae bacterium. Classification (GTDB taxonomy): domain Bacteria; phylum Bacteroidota; class Bacteroidia; order Bacteroidales; family Paludibacteraceae; genus Aphodosoma. The sequence continues at coordinate 57,660 of JAKSNS010000004.1, read as the reverse complement.
CGAGTTTTACATGGGTTGGAAAACATGCTCCACCCAAACCAACGATGCCTGCATCGCCTATCTTCTTGATTATCTCTTCTGGTGTGTTTTTGCACTCGCGGTTTATCTTTTCACTCCTGTCTATGGCCTCATCCCATTCATCGCCCTCAACATTGATGAATATTGATGGGCATGGCATTCCCCATGCGTCTTTTGCCACCTCTATCTTCTCAATCGTTCCACTGTAGGGCGAGTGGATGTTAGAACTCATAAATCCAGTGGCTTGGGCTATCAACTGCCCCACCACTACATGCGCTCCTTTTTCTACTACTGGAGTCGCTGGTGCTCCTATGTGCTGACTCAACGGTATCACCGCTTTCTCAGGCAACGGCATAGTCTCTATACTCTTGTCTGACGAGAGTTTTGAGTCGTTCGGATGTACACCTCCGATTTTAAATGTTCTCATATCGTGTATTTTGTTTTACCTGGTTAATTGCGGTCATTATTTTAGAATAATGACTGGTCCTGTGCCTCTGAAGTCTTCTCTTTTGATTCTTCTTCGGCTTTTGGCTCCTCGATTATTATCGTCTCTTCGGCTTTTGGGGTCTCTTCTTTTGGCTTCTCCTCACTTATTGATTTCTCAACTTTTGGCTGTTCCACGATAATAGGCTCCTCAACTTTTGGTTGCTCATTAACAACTGGTTTTTCTATGACCTCTTGTTTTTCTGTTATGACAGGCTTCTCGACAACCGTTGGCTTTTCTGCAGGTGCCGCTGGCTTGGCTGGTTTGACCGCAGGTGTTGGGAAGTTTACATCCTTTATCGCTCCAGTAGGGCATTCTGTCACACACTTCCTACACATCTTGCATTTGTTGAAGTCTATGTAAGCCACGTTGTTCTGTACCGTGATTGCCTCGAACGGACATGTCTTAGCGCATTTGCCGCAACCTATACATGCTGCGTTGCATGCTTTTTTGGCCACTGCACCTTTGTCTTTGTTCACGCAACCAACATATACTCGTTTGCCTTTTGGACCTTTGTTCCTTAACTCAATGATAGAACGAGGACAAGCTTTGACGCAAGCACCACAACCAACGCATTTGTCTTCCATTATTTCGGCTATGCCTTTGTCTTCGTCAATAACTATGGCGTTCGCTGGACAAACAGCTTGGCAGTCGCCAAAGCCGAAACAGCCGAACCCACACCCCGTGTCGCCTGAATAGTGCGATGATGCTATCCTACAGTTTCTCGCACCATCGTATGTGTTTGTCTTTTTACGATTAGAGCATGTGCCGTTGCATCTTACCACGGCAACTTTTGGAGTGACCTCGCCTGCCTCCATCCCGAGGATTGCAGCAACTTTCTGCATTACTGGCTGTCCTCCGACTGGACAAAGTTTACCCTCCAATGTGTCACTCTTGACACATGCTTCTGAGAATCCCCTACATCCTGGGTAGCCGCATCCACCGCAGTTCGCTCCTGGCAATACCTCGACGATCTGGTCGATACGGACATCTTCCTCTACTTTGAATTTCTGAGCTACTATGTACAAAATGACTGCCGCTATGCAGCCGATAGCTCCTAAAATGATGACTGAAATGGTGATTATATTCATAGTCGTTCTACTTTGTTTTCTGTTTGTTTATATTTCGGTGATTTGGAATTTGAACTTTGCGTTCAATTTGTCTCTAAACACCCTGAGCAACACTATATATGGCAATAACATCCCCAACGAGATTGTCCCTATCAGCAGGTCGTTTGCCATGAAGTTCTTTAATATCGCCATGGTGATTATTATCAACGCAAACGGCAATATATAAGCCAACAATACTGCGTTTATCCCTAAGCTCTTCTGTACGATGACATACACCTCATCGCCTATCGAAAAGTCGTCATGGCGCATCTCGACCTCGATTATCTTCTCTTTCTGGTCCGAAGCTGTGCAAACTCCCTTTGCGTGGCATTCTGCGCACGCCGAGGTTTGCATTATCCGAACTTTCGCAACTCCCTCTTTTATAGCGATTATTTCACCTCTATGTCTGATTGTCTCATCGTTCATATTTCGGCTGCAAATTTAATGTTTTTTTTTGTAACTTCCAACCAAATATCGCCATTTTTTTTATTTTTTTTCCACCACCGTTTTCCCTCATTCCTTACCGCTTTTCACCACGTAGTCTTTTTCGTCTTCCCCCTTTATGCTACCCTCTACCAAATACTCTTTGCCTTTCTGTGTTACGTTTATATTAGCACTCTGTAAATCAATGGTTTTTCCGTCTTTTTCAATGAAACTTCCCTCTGGTGAAATCGTGTATGAAACCTCTTGGTCACTTAATGAATACCTCCCCGCAAGCAGTTGTTCTTCTGTCGATAGCGGTAGTCTGAAATTTATTCTTATTTTCGATTTCCCATCAGTGAGCGTAACCAATGTGTGGCGTGTGTTTGTTTCGCTCTCCATCACAGTGTCGCTGATTACCATATCTTTGTAGTATATCCTCTCAGGCTCTTCCGTCTCTGATTTATAGGTCGTTGGTTTGCCTTGCCACCTGACGTTGACTATCTCTTGCTGTGCACCCTCCATTTGGCAATCTATTGTAAATCTTCCTTCTTCGTCCTTGCTTATGTTTACGTTGCCTGCCGTCAGTAGTAGCACAACCAGTCCATCGTCCGTATATTGTCCTAAGAATGAACCAGTAACATAATTTCTCCCATCCTCTTCTTTCATTTCTCCTGGCTTAACCGTCATTTCCCTATGGCTCTCTTCCACGATATATTTGCCTTCGGACAGTGTGTCAGTGCCTACAGGTGAGCATAATGACACGTTTATCATCATTCCGTTGCCTGTCACCTCCCCATCTTCGTTCATCGTCAACCCGTCATCAAAAAGCCTAACTATTTGTGTCATAGCACCAGTTTCATCATCAACCCCTGTTGTATATACCGCACCTTCACTCATCTCAAGTTCATAACTTGGTGTCTCAACCGTAACTTTGCACCTTGCCCTGTGTCCGTCAACAGTCGCCGTTATTACGCATGTCCCTGCATAAACCGCTGTTACATTGCCTTTGTTATCTACGACTGCCACGTTTTGGTTGCTGCTGCTCCATATCTTCGAGTTGTAAATCGCAGAGGATATTGGGTTGATTGTCAACTCAATCTGTCTTGTCTCACCTATCGACAAAGTCATTTCTTCGGGGTTGAGACTCACGCTTTTCACCTTTGTCTCATCCACGCAACCGTATGTGGACAATATAACAATTACCGCAAAAAGGTATATGTGAATTTTTCGTATCATACCATTCTTTTTGTCGTTAGCCTTGCTGCAATTACCCCCATAGCCATAACTACCAAGAATATAGCAACTAAATCAAGACATCTAAGTTCCACAGGGTAGGCGTTAACCATAAAACCTTCACCCATCTTTATAAATCCGAGCCTCTCCTGCAACAACACTATTATTACACCCAAAATTATCCCGGAAATAACCCCGAAGAATGAAATCATCACCCCTTGCAATGTGAATATCCTCCGGACCATCTTCCCCTCTGCTCCGAGGTTCCTGAATAGTTTTGTATCTTCTTTTTTCTCTATTTGTATCATTGATAACGAACTGACTATGTTGAATGTAGCTATCAACATAATGAAACTCAGTATCATAAAGGTTGACCACTTCTCCACTTGACTCATTTTGTAGAAGTCTTCCTGCTGTTCTATCCTATTCTGCACTTTGTACTTTCCTTTGAGCCTCTCTTTCAACACTTTTTCAACCTCGTCATTACCTTCTTCTGTCTTTATTTCGTATGCGTTAACCTTTTCTCCGTCAAATTGATATGCCTTGTCCACCAAGTCTATCGGCAAGATTATGTAGTTGTTGTCGTATTTCTCCTGACCGGCATAAAATTCCCCACCGCTTACGAAGTTCATTTTTGTGAAACTGGCGTCTGGTCTTGCTATGTTTACTTTCCTGTTTTTGGGTACATATAGCGAAATTTCCGTATAACAATCCCTGCTTACCCCAAGTTTATTCGCCAACCCAATTCCCAAGAGCCCAACAGGTTCGTCTTTGTATCCTGGCGAGAAATCCGCTCTTCCTGAACATATTACGGCATCTATTCCTGTTATGTCACCATAGTTTGCCCCTACTCCTTTTATTTTCACTGGCACATGCTGTCCCCCAACTCCTACCATACCATCTTGTTCCACCACGGGACACCACAATGCCGCGTTTCCCAATTCACGCCTAACTCCCCTCAACAAGCTGTCATTCCTACTTATCCATGTCCCCTCAATCGCACTTATTTTAATGTCTGCGTCAAAAGCCGTTAATGACGATTCTATCACCCTCTCGAAACCATTAAGAACGGAGAGCATGCAAACCATAGACATAGTTCCGACTATGACCCCACCCACGGCAACCCATGTTACCATGTTTATGGTATTATGCCTTTTTTTGGCAAACAGATACCTCAGTGCTATGAATAACTCTGTTTTCAATCAGTTTTTTCGTTCATTGCTGTCGGCGTAACTCCCGCACTTGCCAGCAAGTCATCTATATGGGCAAGTTTCTCCTCTGTCTCGTCATTATAAAATGTGAACTCAGGAATGATTCTTAGGTTGTTTCTCAGCCTGCGCGCCAACTCATATCTAAGGCTTTTTGCGTCAGCCTCGACTTTCTCCATAATCTCCCCTGCTTTTGCTGTCGGGAAAGTACTAAGGAAAACCTTTGCCATGCTGAGGTCTGGTGTTACCCTAACTTCTGAAACACTGATTATTACATTCCCTATCCTGCGTGCATAGAGTACGAAAATATCCCCGAACTCTTTCTGCAACATTTTCTCAATCTTTTCTTGCCTTGATCCTTGCATACTATATACATATAGAGGTGACGATTTACTTATATTCACATTACGAAACAAAGAGACGAAGAATACACTCCGTCTCTTCATTTATAATAATGTGTACTATCAAGCAGCCTTAGCAGCTTTGCGTTTTTCTCTCCAGTTTTGGATACTGTATGAGAGTGGTGACGCAATGAATATTGTTGAATATGTACCTACGATTACACCCAACAGGATTGCGAATACGAATCCACGGATGGTCTCACCACCGAAGATGAATATTGCAAGCAATACGATGAATGTTGACAATGAAGTCGAGAAGGTACGGCTCAACGTCGAGCATATTGACTCACTCATCTGCTCGTTAAGTTTACGCTTTGGATAAAGACTCATATTCTCGCGGATACGGTCGAAGATTACCACGGTGTCGTTGATTGAGTAACCCACAACTGTCAAAATCGCGGCAATGAATGACTGGTCAACCTCCATCGAGAATCCTGCTATCGAGTAGAACAATGAGTAAATACCAAGGATAATCAGTACGTCGTGTGCCAATGCTGTGATTGCGCCAACCGAGAATGCCCAGTTGCGGAAACGCAACAATATGTAAAGACCTATACCAATGAGTGCTATGATGATTGCCCAAACTGCGGCAATCTTGATGTCGTCAGCAACCGTAGGACCAACCTTCTGCGAACTTTGGATACCGTAAGTCTCTGCTTTCGTGTTCATTGGTGCTTCCTCTACACCGTCATTCTTCACGATGTAACGCTGTACGAACAACTCTTTTGTTACTGAGTCGTTGCCTATTGTAGGTATCAGTGCAGTGTAGAGCATCTCCTCAATCTTGTCGTCCATGTTCTCATCGGTAGAATAAACCTCGTAGTTGGTTGAGATACGTATCTGGTTTTCACTACCCATGGTGATTACGCTTACCTGGCTTTCAGGGAACGTAGCCTCCATTACTGGACGGATTTCGTCAATGTTCACTGGCTTCTCGAATTTTACGATGTAGTTACGTCCACCTGAGAAGTCAATACCTTGTTGCATACCGCGGATGCAAAGAGAAGCGATGGCGATTACAATCAAAACTAAAGAGAGTGAATAACCGAACTTACGTTTGCCGATGAAGTCAAAGTGTATGTTCTGGAACCAGTTCTTTGTTATGTTCGTAGTGAACTGAAGGTTACGCTCTTTCTCTTTGTTGTTCATTCTATCATAAACCAGACGGGTCAGGAATACTGCTGTAAATACGGAAGTTACGATACCAATCATCAATGTGGTTGCGAAACCTTTTACAGGACCTGAACCGAAGATGAACAAGATGATACCTGTAATCATTGTCGTCACGTTGGCGTCAATGATGGCGGAAAGTGCGTTGCTGTAACCCTCGGTTACTGCCTTCTTGAAGTTCTTGCCTGTGCGCAACTCTTCACGGATACGCTCATAAATCAGCACGTTGGCATCTACCGCTGTACCCATCGTGAATACGAAACCTGCGATACCTGGCAATGTAAGTACTGCTTTGAATGATGCCAAAATACCGAAAATGAACACAAGGTTTATCAGCAATGCGCCATCAGCGATGAGTCCTGGAATCAATCCATAGTACATTATCATATAGAGGAGTACGAGGATGAATGCTATCACGAACGAAATCAAACCGTTGTGGATGGCTGTCTCACCAAGTGATGGACCAACAACGTCCTCTTGTACGATACGTGCTGGGGCTGGCATCTTACCAGACTTCAACACGTTTGCCAAGTCTTTTGCCTCTTCTACTGTGAAGTGACCTGTAATCTGCGAGTTACCGCCGGTAATCTCCTGGTTCACTGTAGGGAATGAATATACGTAGTTGTCAAGTACGATTGCCACCTCACGCCCTACGTTGTTCTTTGTCAGACGTGCCCACTCTTTAGCACCTTCTGAGTTCATTGTCATTGATACTGTGGCAGATGCTGTATATTGGTCGAAGTCTGAACGTGCATCGGTTATTACATCACCCTCAAGTGGGGCTTTTTCGTTGCGTGGGTTCTCCAGTTTGATTGCTACCAGTTGGAATACCAATTGTTTAGCGTCTGGGTCTATCGGTTTTACTGTCCAACGGAAGCGTGCGTCTGCTGGGAAGATGTCAGCTACTTGCTTCATTGCAAGGTATTTGTTTACCTTAGCCGTGTCTTGTGCTAGCGAGTAACCTACTACTGGGCCTTGGTTCTGTATTGGGTTGAGGACTGCCAAAAGTGGGTGCTCCTGGCGGAATTTCTCAATATCCTGCTCGTTACCCTTCGCTGCTTCGTCTTGGGTCTTTTCGCCACCTGCCAGTTTCGCTGCCAAGTCTTCTGTCGAGTCAGCTTCTTCGGCTACTGTCTCTTCAGCCTCGTTTTCAGCCTCTTCTACGTTTTCAGCCACTAACTCTTCTTCTGACAAGACAGTCGAGTCTGCTACAAGTGTATCGGTTGTCTCCTCTTTGACTCCTGCTGCCAAGATGTCTTTCACTTTTGTGTCAGCGGTCTCAAGGAATGGTGCGATTTCCGAATATTTGTAAGTTGGCCAGAATTCCAGGTTTGCCGAACCTTGCAACAGTTTACGTACACGTTCTGGCTCTTTTACGCCTGGCAACTCTACCAAGATACGTCCTTCAACGTCCAATGCCTGGATGTTGGGTTGAACAACGCCAAAACGGTCTATACGTGAACGCAATACGTTGAATGAGTTGGCTATTGCTGCGTCAATCTCTGCCTGCAATACCTCCATCACCTCTTCGTCGCTCGAACTTGCCGAAATCTTGTCTTTCAGGTCGTATGTTGCAAAGATACCTGCCAACGGTGCGTCTGGCTCAAGTTTCTTGTACTCCTCACGGAACAACACCAAGAAGTTCTCGCCCGAACGTGCCTGACGTGCTTTTGCGTTCTGAATGGCTTGTTGGAATGATGGGTCTTGATTGTCGCCTGACAACGATTTCAAGATGTCTGATACTGATACCTCGAGGGTTACGTTCATACCGCCTTTCAAGTCAAGACCGAGGTTGAGCTCACGCTCGCGGCATTGTTTCAATGTGTATCCGAGGAATACCTCCTCGCCCGACATTGAATCCAAGTAGTTGTAATAGAGATTCTGGTCGCCTTGCGCTATCTCTTGTGCCTTTTGCTCATAGTGCCTTGTTACAAACGTAAACGACAGGTAATAAAGGCAAATGAGCAACAGCGCAATTGCGATGAATCTTACAAATCCTTTGTTCTGCATATTGTTTTTTATTAATTATTTATCACGATTTTCGCCTCGCTGAATTTAGCGTGCAAAGTTAGTAATAATTTTTGATATGCAAAAGAATTATTCCATTTTTCTACTACTAAAAATCACTTTTTGTTGTTATCTCCTTGATTATGACCACATCCGCCCTGTCCGTGGTTGTGTCCGCATGAGTGTCCGCATGAGTTCCCGCACGAACGGCCGCAACCCTGATGTCCTTCGCCCTTAACCTCTTGAGACTTGAATTTCAAGTCTTTGAGCAGTGCTGCCTGCAACGTTTGCACATTTGTCTTTGCATCGTCGTAAACTATGGTGACAATGCGTTTTTCCAACTCTACAGTGAGTTTCTTCACTCCCTTTTCGTAATTTAGCACGTTTTCAACCTTTGCTTGGCAGTTTTTGCACTCCATTCCTGGAATGTAAAGTTTCACTGTTTTGTTCTCTGCCATGGTCAAAACTGACACCATAGCGACCATCAATGTCAAAATACTTTTTTTCATGTCCTTATTGGTTTTTAATTGTTTGTTTTTTATCTTTTCAATGCCCATCTGACCCCTGCATAGACCTTCCATCCGTCAATAGGTCCCCAAGGCATAGATGCGTCAAAGTTCTGTGAATATGGTTGGTCTGCCGCTATTATAGGTTCTTTTTGCCTAAAGTTTGTCATGTTTTCAGCCCCCACATAGATGCTCCAGTTATGTTTGAAGTACCTGGTTATCTGTGCCATCAACTGGGGGTACCACCCGTATGTTTCCTTCCACAACTTCTCTTCTCCTGCTTCTGGCATTCTTCCTCCGCCGTTGAATTGTGCCGTGAAGTCAAACTGCCAATGTCTCAGCGGAGTGACATACGATGTGGTTATCAACCCTTTGAACCTGCTCGTCAGTGCTTTTTCCCTCAGTTTCCCGTTTGTGGTTGTCCTTACGTCGCACCATCTGTACGCCAGAGTCATGTTCCACCCTTTCAAAATCTCCATTGATGCCTCAACTTGCACGTTATGCGAGTATGCTTTCCCTCCGTCCAAATTATGGAACACTACTTTGTGCGGGTCAACGTCCATATCAGCCACCATGCACTCCATAAAATGAGTGTAATAGTAGTCTCCCGTTATCTGTAACTCTTTGTCCGCTATTGGGATATAGAATGACATACTTATTCCTGCGTTCATAGCCCTCTCTTGTTTTATCTTCTCTTCAACTATGATTTGTCGCGAGCTTGGCAGGAATTGTGCATAGTCTGTCAGTATGTTCGGTGATCTGTAACCTAAACCAACCGAGGCTCTTATCGCCCACCATTCCCAAGGCGAGTATCTTATGTTCAATCTTGGCGTGGCGAAAAATCCCCATTTCGTGCTGTAGTCTGCCCTCACGCCCACCAAAACTGATAGGTTTTCCTCATATTTGTACGAGTATTCCGCGAATATTCCCGGCGTAACTTCCCAGCGGTCAGCGTCTATCCTTCCGTTTTTTGTCATACAACCATCTGGCAGTAGGCATAGTGGGTTGTTGTCCTCCAAATGCTCTTTGTAGTCGTCGAATATCACTGACACTCCTGCGCTTAGTTTATGTGCTTCTCCAAAGTTAGACTGGAAAATGCCGTTGAAGTTTAGATTTCCCTGTCCCCCTTTGTAGCGTCTGTATTGTCCGTAGCTGTTGTTTATGTCGTGGTACGACGCCCCAAGTATCAACCCAATGCTCGTCCCTTTCTCTTTGTCGAATATGTATCCTTGTTTCAGCAATGCCTCCAACCTCCACGCTTTCATCCCTATTTCGTACTCCCTTTCCGAGTCTCCACGCAGTTTTTTCATCGTTCCGCCGTTTCTCTCGTCGTAAAGTCCCCGTATTATGTATTGCGAGGTGTGTTCCCCTTTTTTGTAGTACCATCTGTGCAGCAGGTTCACCTCATTCAGGTTTGGCAGGTCCTTAAACCCGTCATCGTTTGCGTCATGCTCCTTCCAGTTGCCTTTATAGTGTGCCAAAGTCCCTGTGCTCCAATGTTCGTCAACGTCCGCGCAAACTGTAACGTTCACCTCACCACCCAACATAGAGTTTATCACGCCGTTAGCCGTCATATAGTCACCCGTGTTTGGCTTTATGTATTCTATGTTTATCTGCCCTGTCGTTGCCTCGAAACCATTTATCACTGAGGCGGTTCCCTTGCTCACTTGGATACTCTCCATCCACGACCCTGGTATATATTCCATACCGAAGTTTTGAGCCAATCCCCTGACGCTTGGGGCGTTTTCTGCCAGCAGTTGCACGTAAATCCCCGAAAGCCCAAGCATTTTTATCTGTTTCGCCCCTGTCGCTGCGTCTGAATACGCTACATCCACCGAGGCGTTCGTCTCAAAACTCTCCGACAGGTTGCAGCACGCCGCCCTGCAAAGTTCCGCCCCTGTTATCTTCGTCGTCTGAATTGTCGTAATCCTGCTGTTGAATGTCGTAGGTCCCGCCGCTGTCACGTTCACCTCCTGCAATTCCATAGCCTCCTCACACATTATTATATTTAGGGGCATCTCTGCCTGCGAGATTACCACAGTGTCAGTCACGAAACCAATATACATCACCACTATTGTATCTCTTCCCTCAACTCTCTCCATCTCAAACGACCCGTCAACGAACGTCAGGACACCGTCCGTCGTCCCAACCCACAGCACCTCCGCGCCAATCATAGGCTCACCCGCCCTGTCAACCACCGAGCCATAAACATACTCGCTGTCACTCTGGGCGTTAACCCCTAACAGTGCGCTTAATAATATTATTATCGTAAGAATTTTCTTTTTCATCTTTTGCTTATTTTTCCTTGAGAATACACTCTGTTTTTTCGTCCTTTAGACTACACACCCCACCTAAAATCCCACCCTTTGGGATTTTGCCAAGAAAATTAAATAAGCAAAACCGATTTCCGGGAAATAATCTCCCTTCCTCCGCCCAAGATAGGCGGTGCATGACTGATATGAAACGGAATATGACAAGCGGTCAACCCTGGTTCTGCAACCAAGCTCTCCGCCAAAATGACGTTACGACAAATCCCGGGAACAAAAGCGTTATCCACTGGCAAATTGGCCTCAGGTGCTGCAATATGTGTCACCCCGCAATGGCAAGCCTTCCCAATCTCCACTCCGCAATGTCGTGTATGGTGATGATGGTGGCAGCACACATGGTGCCTTGCGCACTCCACGCTGCAATAATGCTGAACATTAACCCCACACCCCACCATGGCAAGATACCCTGCCAAAACAACGACAACGATATGTCCCAACCTCTTAGCCATTTAGCCTTCTCATTACAAATCTGCCAACCTCTATTCTAATTCCCTTCTCTCAATCAGACTGCAAAGTTACGCATAATTTTTCATTTCACCAAATTTTCCGCCATCTTTTTTGTGTTCTTGCATATAATCAAAATATTCTTCCCTCGGGAAAATCCCCATTCCCCTCAGCCCGTCCGAAAAACTCTTCCATATAACTAATCTCCATCCTATTGATAATCAAAGCCATATCCTCTAAGATCTCTATAAAAGCGTAGCGTCCTATAACAAACTATTACCTCTCAATCCTTTTTGGAATGTATATCATTCAATTTAATCCCCGCTCAATTCATTATAAAGCAAAAAAAATCCACAAAACCCTTGCCCATATCAAAAATATTCCTTACCTTTGCACAACGAATCCCATACGGACAGTGAATATGATTATCAACAACTTACAGCCAAACCAACAACAAAATGCGTGACTACACCTTCGACCGTATGCCAATCTCCTCAATCTCCGGCAAACTCAGCCGCAAGAGTGACGTCTATTACCGCACCATAAACGGGAAAACCTACGCATACCTCCTCTGGAATCCCAACACAAACCCCCCAACCCTTGGCACTCTCCGCACACGCCAAATCTTCAAAACCGCCTCGCTCTACACCTCACTCGACCTAAAACTCCCCTTCAAACGCAAAGAATGGGAACAAAGAATGCACGAACACAACCGCCTCGCCCTCCGCCTAAACCCAGACTTCGCACGACACCCCGAAAACTACAACAAACACAACGACCCACAGCATCTACGCCCCTACACCTCAGTGCGTTACTTCATCCTCGCATCCTACACTCGTGCCCTCAAAACCCTAACCACAAACCATCCTCAATTCTCAATAACCGAAAAAAACCGTCCACGACTTTCAACCGAAATCATAACCCTATTCATTCGCCTCAACATCTTCACCGACCGTCTTGCCTTCGACGGCCAGCAACCAACCTATTTTGCCCAACCCCCCGACCACTGCCCCTCCGAAAACTCTAATTTTTTGCCCTCCAACACCTGCGCCTCGAAAACTAGTGCAAATCTTATAAAACCACTACTTAGAACGACATGCCAAACTTGAAACAAATATTTTCCCAATAAAATTTGGTAATCTCAAAAAAAACAACTATCTTCGCGCTTGATTTTGTGGTGCTGTGTCGCAACTATACATAGCACTATGTAATTTATTTATTGTCAGATGAATACCAGATACACAAAGGCAACAATGCTCTTCGTGTTTGTTGTTGTTTTGCTTGCTTCATTCTCATGCTCAAGGGTCAACTACGGCTACTTGAAAGGCGATGTCATCGGTTTCAGCCAGAATGCTGTGACAAGTTACGGTGCTGACAAAGGATTGCTCAAGAACCTCAATGACCAAAAAGCCCCTTACAACCTCACTACTGAAGAAGGCAAAAACGCTATGCTCCAGTTCATCGACCACGAAATTCCCCGCGGCACCAACACCTCCGCCTACTATGCTATGGAACTCGCCTGTGACCGCATAAAATACATCCGCAGTCACGAGACAGGCTCCGATCGCTTCACCAAATACTACATTTTCCTCCTCACAGACGGCCTTGACAACAGTTCCGCTCAGGCTGCAAAAAACGCGGGGCAACATCTAATCCCCGTCAAAACTAAGGATTACCCAGAGTACCTGCAAAAAAAACTTCGCAAGACAATGGGCTGGTCTTCAAATACCTTCGAGGTCTATCCTATGCTCTACGAAGGCGACGACATCAAGAACATCATGCGCGAGAATAATATGGACGAAGCCTCTTTCCACGACTATCTTCGCTCCAAGTTTGAGTGTTTCCGCTATTCATCAACTGGCAACGCCCCTCCGCTTATCTTTGCCGACGATTTCCAAAAGATTTTCTCCGAAATGCGCCAGAAGTTTATCTCCTCCTCTTACGAGTTTCGTATCCCTAAGAGTTATGCCGGAAGACGTGTGCGTATGAAGTTCGTCAGCGACCAAGGCCAGGTAGCCGAAATTACTGGCGATTTCGTCAAACACCCTCTGCATTACAACCTTGAGAATATACAAGTCTCTGGTATGTCCATTAACATTAAGGGTAGCCAGTTTTCGATAATGGAAGGTACTGGCCTTCAAGCCATCTCGCAACAAGACTCCACAAAGTCTAATGTCTTTTTCCGTATTGAGGAACTCGAAAAAGACGGCAAGGCGTTCATCGTTAGCGAAAATCCACGCGACGTTACGCAATACTATCAGGATGGCGACCTTTGGATTGTCAATTCTGAGTATAACACCGAAAATTTCGCAAATCTCGACACATATTTCATTATTGTAATCGACGGCAGTAAATCCCTTGACGGCCCTAACGGCAACTCAAACGGTTTCTCCGCCGAAAAGAAAATGGCTCGGGACATTATTAATATGGTCGTGAAACCAAACAAGTAATATCGCTAACCAACGCAAATGAAAAACAATTTCTTCGTTAGATTCCGAATACTACTCCTAATTATATCTTTCTTTCTTGCCATTGTCTGCACCTTCCTCATCTTCCGTGTGAATGTCAACAATGACATGACAAAGTACCTCCCCGACGACTCCCCTATGAATAAGGGTGTCCAAATCATCATGAATGAGTTCTCTGCCGCCTCTTCAATGCAGGTGGGGCAGGCTGACGTCCGCATTCTCTACAAGGACATTGACTCCGACAAGAAGTCGCAACTTTCGCAGGATTTTCTCGCACTCCCCGAGGTCGTCTCTCTCCAGACTGACAGCAGCGACAATTACACCCTTTTCAGCCTTATGGTTGTCAAAGACCTTGACCAAAGGGCTTTTGGTGAGCAACTTCGCGACAAATACGCTGATTCAGTGCAGATTGTCACCTCGCAGGATAGTGCCGCTGCTGATGCCACGATGCTCGCCATCGCTGTCGCCATCCTCCTCGTCATCCTCTTCGCTATGTGCCGTTCGTGGCTTGAACCTCCCCTGTTCATCATCTCAACCGGAATCGCGGTCGTCTTGAACCTTGGCACAAACGCGCTCCTTCCATCTGTCTCTGTCACAACGCATTCCATAGCCGCCGTCCTCCAACTTGTCCTTTCGATGGATTACTCAATTATCCTTGCGAATCGTTTTCGACAGGAGAAACTTGACAACGGCGACGCTGTTGCGGCAATGTCAAACGCCATCCGCCTCTCAACTTCCTCAATCCTCTCAAGTGCCGCGACTACCGTAGTTGGTATGCTCGTGCTTATCTGTATGAGCCTTAAAATTGGCGCTGACCTTGGTATAGTTCTCGCTAAAGGCGTGGTTTGCAGTTTAGTATGTAACTATACCGTTCTCCCTGCCCTTCTTGTAATGTGCTCAAAGGGTGTTGACCGCACTCGTAAAGCTTCCCTCCCTATCCCTACTAATAAACTCTCTTTCCTCACCGACAAGGCTAGAATCCCCCTTTCGATTTTGTTCGTGGTGCTTCTCGTCGTCTCTTATTTCTACCGCAACAGCACACCTATTAAATTCTCCACAAACCAAGTCACCGAGATTGACAAGGTTTTCCCTAAGAAGAATATCTCCGTAATTCTCTATAACAATGAGGACAGTGCCGCGGTTCCTGCCATTGCCGACGAGTTCCTCAGTGACTCGAATGTCGAGATGTTTATCTCATATCCTTCACTTCTTCAACGTCAATATCCTTGTGACAAGATGATTACGGCGGTCACTGAAATGTCACAACTGGCTGAAGGTATGCTTGATTCTGTCGAACTTCCTGAACTTACCGAGCCTATGCTCCGTCTGGTCTATTATTCAAGCCATACCCCTGACAATTCCCAACTTAGACTCTCCCTACGCAAAATATATGATTTCCTGAAAGTAGAGAGCGATAAACCAGAGTCTATGATGGCTGCTTACCTTGACAATGATACCAAGGCAGGCCTTGCCATGCTTGACCAACTTATGAACCCTGAACCTACTCCTGTCGTCCCTGTTAAGGTTCATCACCGCAAAAAAGCGAAGAAAACAGCCCCTGTAGTCGTCGAAACTGTTGCAAAAGACTCTTTGGGTATTGACTCGGTAATTGCTGCCCCTCAGGCTGTTACCCATAAGCCACGCCCTACAAACCCTTACGAGGATGTTGACCGCATCTCCGAACCTTTGACTTACTCTCAAATGGCTGCTTTCCTCAACATGGACGAAGGTCAGGCGAAAACAATTTATAAAATGGCAGGTTACACAGGTGGCAAAATGGCTCCTTACGATTTCGTCCACTATGTAGCCGACCAACTTTTCTCGCAAAAAATGGTATCTATGATGGTTAAGAAGTCCGAGAAGAAACAACTTAACGAACTTCGTGACCTTATGGATAAAGCAATGGATGAGTATGATGGTGGCTATGACTCTCAGCCAGAGTTGCTTGCCGCAATGCCGGTTGTTCCTGACACTCCTCTTACTGTCGTTGATAGCGTCTCCCTTGCTTTGAATGACTCCATCACGTCTGCCACTGATGCGCAGAAATCTTCCACCACTAAAACCGCAAAGAAGAAGAGTGTCAAAAGTACGCCAAAGAAACAAAGCAACTCTGCTTTTGCCAAACTCGATTTGCTTCTTGACTCTACCAAGACCTTTACTGCCAAGGAGATGTCCGCAATCATAGCCGACCTTGATTTCAAACTTGACAGCAAGATGATTGATTTGCTTTACCTCTATTACGGCTCAAATAACCTCTACAGCGAGGATTGGACAATGTCTGTCGAGGATATGGTTACTTTCATTGGAGATTCTATAATCCAGGACCCTCGCTTTGACGCTTTCATTAACGACACGGTAAAACAAGGTTTCTCTACGATGCAGGCTTCGCTTGTTTCAGGACTTGGGATGATGCGTTCTGACAAACACGCTCTTGCCGTCGTCATTTCAAACTACCCTGACGAATCCCCTGAGACATACGATTATATAGAAAATATGCAGAGAATAGCGGACGAAAGTCTCACGCACGACCACTACCTTGTTGGCGAGTCAAATATGTTTTCCGAAATGCGTTCAGGCTTTGACCACGAGATGCTTATCGTCACAATCCTGACTATTTTCGCAATTTTCCTAATCGTTGCCATCTCTTTCAAATCTTTGGTTATCCCTGCGCTACTTGTCGCACTTATAATGACGGCAGTCTTTATTGACGTAGCGGTCACAGGACTTACTGGCAACGCTATACTATACGTTGCTTACTTAATAGTCCAAAGTATCCTCATGGGAGCAACAATCGACTATGCGATACTCTTTACTAACCTCTACAGGGAAAACCGCAGGGTATATGACATTCGTGACTCTATCAAACGTTCGTACGTCAACGCTATAAACACCATAACTACCTCGGGACTAATAATGATTGTCACACCTTTCCTTCTTTCCTACACGATTACTGATATGACAGTCTCGGCAATCCTATACTCAATCTCAATAGGTGCGCTTGCTTCTGTACTTCTCATCCTTCTTATTCTTCCAGCACTCCTTGCACTCTGTGACAAACTAATTGTAAGGAAAAAGTGATTTCTTTTGACTGAAAGTTCCCCATAAAATAAGGCAGTGCCTTCCCAGGTACTGCCTTACAAACAAATGAAAAAAATTACATTCAATATTAGGATTGTCCTAATATTTCGTTCTCCCTTACGCAGAGAAATTATAACTTTGGACCTGCGGCAACAAGAGCCTTGCCTTTTTCGTTACCCTCGAATTTGTTGAAATTCTTGATGAAACGTCCAGCCAAGTCACGTGCTTTGACATCCCACTCTGACGCTGATGCGTAAGTGTCGCGAGGGTCAAGAATTTTCGTGTCAACGCCAGGAAGTTCGGTAGGAACAACAAAATCAAAGAGAGGAATATGTTTGGTAGGTGCTTTGTCGATGCTGCCGTCAAGGATTGCGTCGATTATGCCACGGGTGTCTTTTATAGAAATACGCTTGCCAGAACCGTTCCAACCTGTGTTCACAAGATATGCGGTAGCACCTGATTGTTTCATACGCTTAACGAGTTCCTCACCGTATTTTGTAGGGTGGAGAGAAAGGAAAGCTGCACCGAAACATGCAGAGAAAGTTGGTGTTGGCTCAGTAATGCCACGCTCAGTACCCGCCAGTTTTGCGGTAAAGCCAGAAAGGAAGTAGTACTGAGTCTGCTCTGGCGTGAGGATAGAAACTGGAGGAAGAACACCGAATGCGTCAGCCGAAAGGAAAATAACCTTGCGTGCTGCAGGTGCCTTTGATATTGGCTTAACGATGTTCTGTATGTGGTAGATTGGGTAAGAAACGCGGGTGTTCTCGGTCACTGATTTGTCTGAAAAATCAATTTTGCCCTTGTCGTCAACGGTCACGTTCTCTAACAAAGCGTCGCGATGGATGGCGTTATAGATGTCAGGCTCAGAGTCTTTGTCAAGGTTAATAACCTTGGCGTAGCAACCACCCTCGAAATTGAAGATTCCGTCGTCGTCCCAACCATGCTCGTCATCACCGATAAGCGCACGTTTAGGGTCAGTAGAAAGAGTAGTCTTACCTGTACCGGAAAGTCCGAAGAAAATAGCGGTCTCGCCTTTGTCATTTGTATTTGCCGAGCAGTGCATTGCGGCGATACCCTTGAGAGGGAGAAGATAGTTCATGATAGAGAACATACCCTTCTTCATTTCACCGCCGTACCATGTGTTGATAATAACCTGCTCACGTGAGGTGAGGTTGAAGACAACAGCAGTCTCGGAATTAAGACCAAGTTCTTTGTAGTTCTCAACTTTTGCCTTGGATGCTGTATATACGGTAAAGTCAGGCTCGCCGAAATTCTTCAGTTCCTCGTCAGTAGGGCGGATGAACATATTGCGTACGAAATGTGCCTGCCAAGCAACCTCCATAATGAAGCGTACCTTAAGGCGTGTGGAAGGGTTTGCGCCGCAGAATGCGTCAACTACGAAGAGGCGTTTGCCTGAAAGTTGGTCAACGGCAATGTGCTTGAGGGCATTCCATGTCTCTTGCGACACTGGTTTGTTGTCGTTCTTGTATTCGTCAGAAGTCCACCATACGGTATTGCGTGAAACGTCGTCCATTACAAAGAATTTATCCTTAGGCGAACGACCAGTATAAATACCAGTCATAACGTTGACTGCACCAAGTTCGGTGACTTTACCACATTCAAAACCTTCAAGGCCTGATTTTGTTTCTTCATTATACAAGATGTCGTACGAAGGGTTGTAAAGGATTTCCTTTACATCGGTTATGCCATATTTCTTAAGATCTATCATATTCTTTTGTTTTTTTGTTTTGTATGAAAGAATGGTGTTCCGTCCCTCACGATTAGATTTTGTTAGGAATAATGAGTTTGTAGCCTTTGCCATGAATGTTTATGATTTCCACATCTTGGTCTATGCGAAGAATCTTGCGGAGCTTAGTAATATAAACATCCATAGAACGTGCGTTGAAATAGTTGTCCTCCATCCAAATAGCTTTGAGGGCGTAATCTCTTTGCAGAATTGAGTTGGCGTTTTGCACGAGGAGGAGAAGTAGTTCGTTCTCCTTGGTGGTCAACTTAAGCTGTTTGTCTGGTGTTGTGAGAGTCTGTTTCTGGCTGTCGAAGAGAATCTTGCCGAGTTGGAATTCGCTTGCATTGCGGTGGTCTTTGCCCGAAACGCGGCGGAGAATAGCCTCAATACGATAAACAAGCTCTTCCATCGAGAATGGTTTAGTTATGTAATCGTCACAACCAATGCGGAATCCTTCCAAAACATCTTCCTTCAGTGCCCTTGCGGTAAGGAATACGATAGGAACTATGCCGTTGACTTTACGTATCTCTGCTGCAAGTGCAAAGCCGTCTTTTTTTGGCATCATGACATCAAAAATGCAGATGTCGAAATTCTGGTTCTCATTCATAAAAGCCTCGTAACCTGTCTCGCCGTCAGGCATGAATGTTACTTCAAACCCTTTTGCCATAAGATACTCACGGAGAAGTGTACCGAGGTTTTCATCATCCTCGCAGAGGAGGATTGTTCTTTTGTTGATGTTGTCTAACATACTATTTGTGGTAATAAATAATGAATTGTTAAGTGGTTTTTTTGTTTCAACGTAAATTCGGGCAAAATGCCCTAATCTTGTCTGAAACTGACTGCAAAGATACAAAAAATAATTCAATATGAATAATATTTTGCAGTTTTTTTATTAAGAAATTGTTTTTATGGTGATTTTTAAATAATTGGCGGTGTGTGTCGGTTCTTTTTTTGTGGAAATCGACAAAATTAAATCGGGTTTATTAACTTATTTGGAATAAAAATTATGCTTTGAAGGTGAAAAATTTTTGCATAAAGAAGGAAAAAACCACGGTGATAACTGTTGTGAGCATCTTGGAAGGAGTAGGAAAAAAGTGGCAAAACTCAATGAAGAATTTCAGGCAAGCGTAGTTGATGAGGATGTTGGCTAAGACGACGGAGACATAACGAACAAGTTGCGTGCGCCCACGCAGGAGTGATTCGTTGAAACTGATATTCCGTGCAAGCCAGAAGCCTGTCAAGGTCGTTATAGGGAACACGATGAGGAAAGCGGCTATGTGTGGCGTTATGGCGATGAAATGAAGGGAGATGACATCCCCCGAAGTTGCTATATATAAAATGTGGTAGATGACGAAATAGAGAAACCAGTCCAGTAGCATGTTAGCACCGCCCGACACACCATATCTGAAGACTTGTCGAGGGCAGAAACGGCGGAATGGCGTATAGAAAAAATCGATGATGCGAAGCAGAAAAAACTGGAGTTTCATTTTTTTTGGCGGATTTTTGTGTAACTGTTTGGTGTTTTGGATATTTATTATTATCTTTGCAGGCTGAACCATTGTGAATGGTTTCATCTGAAAATCAGTGTGCAAAGGTACGAAAAAAAAATGAATTATGATAGAAGTTCACGCAAAAAAACGCTTAGGACAGCATTTCCTGACGGATGAGGGTGTGGCAAAGGCTATTGCCGAGACTCTTCCTATGGATAATGGTCTTCCTGTTTTGGAGATTGGTCCAGGCATGGGTGTGCTTACTAAGTACCTGAAAGAGATACACGGAGAGCGCTTGACAGCCGTCGAAATTGACCATGAGTCAGTGGAGTATCTCATGCGTGAATTGGCAGATGTGAAAGTGATTGAGGGTGATTTCCTGAAGTTGGATTTGCGGACATTATTTCCAGGAGATGGTGATTTTATGGTGATTGGCAATTACCCATACAACATATCGTCGCAAATATTCTTCAAAGTGTTGGAAAATAGGGATAGAATACCTATTTGCGC
Source organism: Paludibacteraceae bacterium (assembly GCA_024399545.1). Lineage (GTDB taxonomy): Bacteria > Bacteroidota > Bacteroidia > Bacteroidales > Paludibacteraceae > Aphodosoma. The sequence goes on along the minus strand of JAKSNS010000004.1, from coordinate 37,037 downwards.
AGGGATGATACAAAAAGAGGTTGCGGAAAGGATTGCCGCAGGACCAGGAAACAAGACCTACGGCATTACGTCTGTGTTGCTTCAGGCCTTCTACGATATAGAATACGTAATGACAGTACATGAACACGTGTTCAATCCTCCGCCGAAGGTCAAATCCGCAGTGATACGCATGACGAGGAATGGTAGAAAATCGCTTGGTTGTGACGAAAAAGCGTTCATTGACATCGTGAAAAGGGCGTTCAACCAACGAAGGAAAACCATGAGGAACTCGCTAAAACAACTGCTGAACGAAAGGATTGAGAATGACGACGTGTTCAACCGACGACCGGAAACACTAAGCGTCGAGGAGTTTGTCGCATTGACGAACCTAATTCTAAATCATTAACGTGTAAATAAATTAACATGTCGGAATTAAGGATATTCTATAAAGAAAACGGCAGGATAAAAATAGCCAAGACAATGGACATCCTTAGGGATGTCGAACTTGCTGAACTACTGTGGATAGACCTCAACGACGTGACCGTTGAGGTCGAGAGCGAACTTGAACAGTTCCTCAAGATATATATTCAGGAAGAAGAGGAGATGGAAGAGATTGAGATGTCGTCACGTTACATTGAGACGGAGGATAGCATTGTGGCTAACTCGAATTTCCTCTTGGAGAGTTTCGAGGAGGAAACAGTCTCTTTCATAATGAAAAACAACATTCTGGTGACGGTCAGGAACCAACAATTGCCGTCGTTCAACGAGACTGTACGCAAAATGTTCGCAAACCCAAGGAACTACCCTTCAGGATACTTCGTATTGGTGGCTCTGCTTGAGACAAGGGTCGAAAACGATGCTGACATGATTGAGGACATGACGCGAGAGGTGACGACATTGTCAAACAGGTTGAAAGACGATGACGATGTGTCGGACGATATACTCATAGCCATCAAGGAGTTGCAGGAGAAAACGATGCTCATCCGTGAGAATATCGTTGACCGTAGCAGGGTATGCTCTAATATGCTCCGTTGTGAGTTGTTCCCTGTCGAGGCAAGGGCAAAACTGTCTATAATCATCAAGGATATCAATTCGCTGTTTGAGCACACCAGGTTCTCGTTCGACAGGCTTGAATACCTTCAGGACACTTTTCTTGGTCTTGTCAATATTCAGCAGAACAAGATAATAAAGATTTTCACTATCGTTAGTGTGATATTCTTGCCTCCAACGCTGATTGCCAGCATGTATGGTATGAACTTTGTACACATGCCAGAGCTGCAGTGGCAATATGGCTACTTGTTTGCCGGAGGGTTGATGATACTTACCGTGGTGTTTATTTTGGTATATTTCAAACTGAAAAAATGGTTATAACGATATGATATTAAAAAAATTAGTTCTGTTAATGGCGGCTGTAATGGCCGTGGGTGTAGTCAGGGCACAGGATGTAGTCATCAAACGTGACACTGTGCGCGACACGATTGTAATTAGGGAAGTCGTCAGGGAGTATATTCTCACAAGCGATACTGCAAAAATCGCACAGGTGCGGAGTGGCGAAATCTCTAAGCCAGAAAAGAAAAAACAGCCGATAAAAATCCATTTCGATTTCCGTGGTGAGTGGCAGTCAATGTTCGACGCACGTTCTTCAAAAGAAAGGGAATTTGATGGTGCTGAGGCATATAAGTCTGGTTTTGCCGGGAAATACCTGCAATTCTATTTGGACGGCAACATAACCGAAGGGTTGTCGTACCACTATCGTCAGAGACTCAACCGCTTGAACAGCATCGACGCAGTGTTCAAATCAATAGACAAGGCGTTCATGCAGTACGATTTCAAGTCAGGATGGAACATTGCGGCGGGGAAATTCCCAATAGCTATTGGTGGTTGGGAATACGATGCTGCTCCTATTGACATATATTACTCAACTGAGTTCTGGAATCAGGTTTATTGTTTCCAGCTGGGAATCAGGGGTGGATATAAATTCAAGGACGGTAGAAACTCGTTGGTGGCTGAAATAGCCAACTCGCCTTTCAATACTGTAGGTAAAGGAATGTCGAACAGTATGTATTCGTACTCTTTGCTGTGGTATGGCGACTATGATATATTTCAAAGTTCGTATTCCGTCAACGTAATGGAGGTTAAAGACGGCACTTATATGGGTCAAGTTGTCTTGGGAAATAGGTTTTTGGCAGGGCCAATGACCATAGAACTTGACTGGACAAACAGATTCCATGCAAACCATAACCCTTTTGGCGACTTTTCGGGAGTGCTGAATGTCAAGGGTGACATTTTAGGTTGGGCTACCGTTTTTGGCAAAGTGGATTATGACCAAAACCGTACGAATCTGTTTGAAGGAATGTCAGATGACGAGCCATATTGGATAAGGTACAAAGACCAATTGCTGACCTACGGTTTTGGCGTTGAGGTGTTCCCTATAAAGAAACAGCGTTTTTTCAGATTGCACGCTTTCTGGAACCAAACACTTAATGTCGCTTATGACAGTTATAAGGATTATGATTTGAAACGACATAACCTTACGCTTGGTTTGACGGTGGATTTTACCGCTTTTGAGATAAAGAAATGAAAACAGCATTGATACAGCAGCGCATAGGCGCAGACAAAAACGAGAATAGAAGGAAACTGGCTGAACAAATAAGGAAAGCGGCTAAAGAAGGTGCGGAACTCGTGGTTCTTCAGGAACTTCACGACACCACATATTTCTGCCAGACAGAGGATGTGAGGAACTTTGACCTTGCGGAGAGTATTCCTGGTCAGGGGACTGATTTCTACAGTGGCGTGGCACGAGAATGTGGCGTCGTACTTGTGACCTCTATGTTCGAGCGTCGGGCGGCTGGTTTGTATCATAACACAGCTGTCGTTTTCGAGAAAGACGGAAGCATTGCCGGGAAATACAGAAAAATGCACATACCTGACGACCCTGCTTATTATGAGAAATTCTACTTCACTCCTGGGGACTTGGGTTTTAATCCGATACAGACATCCGTAGGGACTTTGGGGGTTATGGTATGTTGGGATCAATGGTATCCTGAGGCTGCAAGGCTCATGTCTATGGCTGGATCAGAAGTGCTGATTTATCCAACGGCCATAGGTTACGAAAGCAGTGACAGCATTGAAGAGCAGGAACGTCAGCGTGAGGCGTGGATAACTGTGCAGAGGGGGCATGCGGTGGCTAATGGGTTGCCTGTGGTGACTGTCAATAGGACAGGCCATGAGGATGACCCAAGCGGCAGGACAAAGGGGATACAATTCTGGGGAAGCAGTTTCGTGGCAGGTTCGCAGGGCGAGTTGCTTGCTCAAGCACCAAAAGACGAAGAGTGCGTCTTGATGGTGGATATTGACCTAAAACACTCCGAAAACGTGAGAAGGTGGTGGCCTTTCTTCCGTGACAGGAGGATTGACGAGTATGGTAACATATTAAAGAGATTCATAAAATAGAGTATTATGGGAAAAAATGTTTTCAAGGCACTTCTTGTGCTAATGCTTTTCGTTATGGGAATGCCTGTAACCTTGATGGGGAAAAATCCAGGGAACGGCAGACTCCGTGTACTTGTGGCATACTATTCTAAAGGGGGTCATACCCAGGCAATGGCTGAATACATTGCAAGATATACAGGCGGTGACTTGTTGAGGATTGAACCAGCCGTGCCTTATTCGCAAAATGCTGACTCGTTTGAGTTGAGGGCGAAAACAGAGTTTCATAAAAACATAAGGATAGAGCTTAAACTTCCAGAGGTGCGAATGGAAGATTACGATGTGGTTTTCATTGGTTCCCCTGTTTGGTTCGGAGATTGGGCGGCACCTGCGGCTTCTTTTGCCCGTGACGAGAGATTGGCAGGTAAGAGGGTGATACCTTTTATGACAAGCGGCCGTGAGGAGAGCGGCGTGCTTGATTTGCTGTACAAGAAATATGTAAATGCAGAGGTTGAAAAGGGCTTATGCTTAATAGAGGACAAAGTTGAGAAGGGAGGGCATCGCGAGGTGCTGAGTTGGGTTTGCAATCTGTTTAGCATAGCAAACTACGGTGAATTGACTTCTATGAATGTGTTGGCTTCGCTTAAGGAGATGAAATGCAGGTACCCTAAGATAACTCTTTGCGACGTTTATAAAAGTTTCTACCAGGATTATTTTGGTGCAGGACACATTATAGAAAGTAAAGGTAGGGCTAAGAAATATATAAAAGACGAGTTGAAAATGGTGGATAGTATGACCGTAGGTAAAAAGATGGATTGCAAAGGAATGTTCGCTGAAGCGACAGGTATGGAGAAGTGTGGTGCGTTAGGAAGATACGTGAGGGTTGATTTGTGGAAAATCAAAAACGGGGAAATTAATACCAAAGGTTATGTGAATGACCTTATGCAGTCTGTCGAGGTGAAGGTTGACACGGCAGGTTGGCTGAAAGAGTGGAATTTCATACTTTCGATTATGAAGGAATACAATTTCAAGGTTGATAATTTCACCGAGGATTTGACTTTGATTAGTACACGATTGGCAGAAGGGAAGTATGGTATGCACCATTCAAAAGTGTTTAATGAGTGCTACCATCCTCATTACAGGATAATAAGAAGAGATTTGTTGAAACCTTAAAAAAATAAGCCCTATGTCAGAACAATGGAGATACTCAATGGTAGGCGGAACGCCGAGGGTGAAAGTAGAAACGGCGGACGAGATAAAGAGATTGCCTAAACTTGATCCTAAATTATGGACGGTTCTGTCGTGTCCAGTTAGCGGTTTGGAACTTGAGGAGAAATCGTTAACCCTGCTTGACTCGAACAAGGATGGGGCGATTCATATAAACGAGATAAACGATACGACGAATTACCTGTGTCGTATGCTGAACAATATAGACATCCTGCTTACGGAAGGTGACGAGTTGCCTTTGTCTGCATTAAACAGGAGTGATGCCGATGCTGCTAAGATTGCTGCTTTGATGGAGAGCAAGGGAATGGAAAAAGCGTTGGTGAGTGATGCCGACGCAATTGTTGCCGAACTTGACGCTGAAATTAAGGCTAAAATTGACAAAGCGACTGAGGCTACTGCTGAGAATTTGCCTTTTGGTGATAAAAGTGATGCTGCTAATAAGGCAATCGAGGCTGTTGAAAGCAAGATTGATGATTATTTCGCACGTTGTGCTGTGGCAAGGTATGCTGACAATGCTGTTGAGACTTTGGATGTCAAGGTGGCTGATGTTGAGGCTATTGCCTCGGACGTTCTTTCAGAAGAGTGTGCCGCTTTGGAGAAAATGCCGTTGGCAAGGGTAGGCGAGAAGTCTGTGCTTAATTGGAATAACGTAAACCCTGCATGGAAAAGAAGAATGGAGGTCTTGCACAGTGAAGTGCTTGTGCCAATGTTCGGCGAAAAGAGGGAGTTGAGCGAGGAACAATGGCGTGAGGTGAAAGCGAAGATTGGCATTTACAGGGCATGGATGGCTGGTCGTGAGGAAGTTGGGAAGAGTGTCGTGGAGGCAGAGAAGGATTTGGCGGAGAAACGTACGGTAATTGAGGAGATGCGCAAATTGGTTATGTTGCGTAGGGATTTCTATAGGTTGCTGTGCAATTATGTTACTTTCTCAGATTTTTACGATGGCAAGAAGTTGGCTATTTTCCAGGCGGGTGAGTTGTATATTGACCAGAGGTGTTGTAAACTTTGTCTGAAAATAGATAACTTGAACGTCTCTGTTGAACAGGCAAGGCATACTGGAATGTTCCTCATTTATTGTCATTGCGAGTCTAAGACCTTGGGTAAGAGTATGAACATTGTGGCGGCTTTGACTTCAGGTGGGGTTAGGAATATCCGTGTGGGGACGCATGCGTTGTTTTTTGATAGGGCTGGAAATGACTATGATGCTACAGTCCTGCATATTATTGACAACCCTATTTCGATTGGTCAGGCGTTCTATATGCCATATAGGAAATTCATTGACTTTATTGAAAACCAAGTCTCGAAGATAGCGTCCGCCAAAGAACAAAAAGTATTAGACGAGGCATCTGCCAAGATTGACACCTCTACGGAGAATATACAAAAAGCGTCTGAGGTAGTTGATAAACAGATAGAGGATACGGAAAAATCGAAAAAACAGGCATTTGATATTGCTAAGTTCTGTGGTATCTTTGCAGCCATCGGTATGGCGATTGGGTATATCGGAGGTTTTTTGACAAGTGCCTTCACTGGATTCATTAATTTGTCTTGGTGGCAAATGCCAATTGCCATAGCAGGCGTGCTGCTGCTGATTTCTGGTCCGTCGATGGTTTTGGCATGGTTGAAACTGAGGAAGAGGGATTTGTCTCCGTTGTTAAATGCCAATGGATGGGCGATGAATACCTCTTTGATAATTAGTATTTTATTTGGTAACACATTGACCAAGGCTGCGGTTGTCCCTAAAATTCAGATACCTGACTTGCGTTTCGAGGGGGCTATCAAGAAAAAAAGCGGAAAGTGGAGATGGGTGCTTTTGGCTATCGTTATAATGTTGGTTATGGCGGCTTTAGTGGTTTGCTGGTATTTTTGGGCAATGGGTAAACTTGGGTTATAGTATTTATGTCTTTTCGTGTTGAAAATCCATATATAAGACGTTTATCACTCGTATTCCTTGTGGTGACAATGCTGTTTGTGTCGGCTTGTGGTAGAAAATATGACCCAAAGATGGTCAATTTTCAGGCTACTTATAATGTCTCTTTCGAGAACCTCTTTTATCCGTCCCTCGTACTTGGACTTTCTCATTTTGTCCCTGATGACTCAGTGATAAATGAAAAGACATCATTCTTTACGGTAAAAGCCACAGCTCCTTGCCACAATGCTGTTATGACATTGGTGATTGATTCAACACCGTTGAATTACACTACGCAGGTTCAACAAGTCCTTGAACAACGAAATCATAGATACACGTTACACCCTATCGTAAAATGGAAATACGATGACCTCTATCGCATTCGTCGTCAGGGTGTTGTTGACCTCACTATACACTGTATTATAGATGACGAGGAGGTGGATGTTAAGAATATCAGGATTAATTACCGTTCCGCCAACGAATGCCTGCTCTCACTTAAAGATACGGCTGGCGAAATACATGATTTCCGTTGGATGTTTACTGCGTATGTCAATGAGGAACATCCATACATTGACAGTGTTATCTCTTCTATGCTTGACCAGGGAGTTACCCGTAGGATTGTTGGTTATCAATCTGGTAAGGATGAGGTTGTGAAACAAGTCGAGGCAATTTGGCATTATGCGCTCAACCGTGGAATGACATACGCTTCAATCTCTACCACCTCTTCGCCTGCAAAAAGGGCGAATGTTCAGCATATTCGTTTCTTTGAGGAGGTCTATAAACTGCGTCAGGCGAATTGTGTGGATGCTTGTGTTTTTTTTGCCTCGGTAATGCGTAAAATTGGGTTGAAACCTATAATTTTCGTAACTCCAAACCATGCGTATCTTGGTTATTATACCGATCGCAACAAGAAAAACTTGAAACTGCTTGAGACTACTATGTCGCAATGGGTTGATTTGCCGAGACTTGATGTTGTATATAGGGAGACTATGGAGGCAAATCCCGAAGCAAAAGGTTTGGAAAGATTGCCTGATGAGGAGTGGCAACACTGCAAACGTTATCTTAAACTAGATGAATGTTCACGTTGGGCGAACGGTTCGATGAATATCGACCAGTTGAAACGCTGCCTAAGTCATAACCTTTTCTTGCAGGCTTCAGACTATCAGGAAAAGGACTACCTTGCGAATAAGAAACTTTTTGATGATCCTAAGAATATGCTTTATCAGATGCTCGATGTCGAGAAATCGCGTCGCGTGGTTCAGCCTATAGGTGGAATGTAAAAATAAAGTTTCGGCTCTATAACTTTTTGAGTGGATAGTGTTATTAGTAACCTGTTAGTACAGATTCAAATAAGCTCTGCAAGAGCGAAAAAGTATAGGGCAGGGCGGAAGCTATGTCTAAGCATTGCAACATAAAGACACATTTTGCATGGCTTTTGAGTTCCCGAAAAAGCCATCATGCTAACACATCTGTTCTGAAAGGATAAAACAGGAGGAAAAACCACCCTCCAACTTTTCAGGTGAAATTATTGAAATTATTGAAATCGTTTGAGAAGTCATTATACGATTTTCTGTTTTTTATGGTACGGTAGGGCTTGCTCTTTGCTTGCTCTTTTGTGTTGTGAGTTTGTGTGTACATTTATGTGCGCATTTGAGGTTTCGGCTTGCATGCGATTTCAATAATTTCAATAATTTCACCTAAAAAGTTGGGGGTAGGTTTTTATATGTCTTACTCTTTCCGACCCGTAAAACATATTTTTGGTGACGCATTCCCGAAGTCAGGACAAAGACATATTTTGCATGGCTTTTGAGTTTCCGAAAAAACCATCATGCTAACACATCTGTTCTCCTTAGTGATGATAAAATAATAACTTGGTACAAATATGTATTTTTTACTTGTTCCGCTTTTACTCATCTTGTTGTCTATTTTAGATAAAATGCGCTGCGCCTCAGCAAATGAGCAAGCTCTTTGCGTTGAATAAATTCACAATCGGCTACATTCAGCAGAGTTCAAGCGAGCTTGACTCTGCTTTCATTTGCACGATTGTTCGGCTTGCAGCTTAATACCCGCTCAATTCGTTATAGAACTGAATATTTTTAATAGCAGTCGTTCAAGATTTGGAGGATGTCGTCTGCGGTGACTTTGTAGTAGCCTCCGCCGAGGATTGTGGAGTTGGCTATGAGAGGGAGCATTTCGCGGGTTGCTCCGACTTCGCGGAGGGTTGCGGGGATGCCTAACTCACGAATAAATGACTCGAAACGCGAGATGCCTTCTAATGCTATCTGTTCATCGGTTTTGCCTGTCGGGTCAACTTTCCAGACGTTTTTGGCGAAACGCACGTAGCGGTGAAGGCCGTGGCGGAAGACGTGGCGGAAGTAGGCAGGTGAGATTATGGCAAGACCTATGCCGTGTGCGCAATCAGTGTATGCCCCAAGCTGATGCTCAATCATGTGAACCTCCCAATCCTGCTGTTTGCTGACACCAAGGATTCTGTTTAAGCCCATTGTGGCACACCACATTATGTTGCTTCGTGCCTCGTAGTCCTCGGGATTTACAATGGCTTTGCGTGACGCGGAGATCAGCGCAAGCATGTTTCCTTCGAGGAGATAGTCGGTTGTGCAGTCGTCGTCGCCTGAGAGATATTGCTCCATGAGGTGAGAGAAGATGTCGGCGATGCCAGAAACCATCTGATATTTAGGCACTGAGAATGTGTATTCTGGGTTGAGGATTGAGAAACGGGGGGTCATCATCGCTAATGGGAAAACGGCACCGTTCTTGATTTTCTGCTCTTCGTTGGTGATGACTGAACCTGAATTCATCTCGGAACCTGTGCCTACCATTGTCAGTATTGTGCCTATAGGAATGACTTTTTCGGTAGGGGTCTCTTTGTTAATCCAAAATCTCTCCCAAGGGTCGCCTGTGGCGTATGATGAGACGGAAATGCCTTTGCAGCAGTCGATAACCGAGCCACCACCTACGGCGAGGATGAGGTCTATGCTGTTTTCGCGAACAAGACGCGCGCCTTCGAGAACCTGAGTGTAGCGGGGGTTGGAGTTAATACCTGAAAGTTCCGTGACTTGTTTGCCAGCATCTTGCAGGATTTTTATGACTTGGTCGTAAAGGCCTATTTTCTTGATAGATGATTTGCCGTAAACCATGAGAACGTTACTGCCGTATTTTGCCAACTCTTGTGAAAGGTGGGTGAGGGCAGTTTTGCCGAAATGAATCTGCGTTGGGTTGCAATAAGAAAAGTCTATGTTCATAGTTTTATTTATTATTGTGATACTGTTTATGAGTCGTTTTTAAGGGTGTCGCAGGTTGTTTATGCGGTCAACGAGGGTTGGGTGTGAGTAGTGGAAAAAGACAAAGGCAGGGTGGGGTGTAGGATTGGATAATGAGTTGCCTGACAACTTCTTGAGGGCGGTGATTTGAGCCTCGGCTACGCCACACTTTTTTGTATAGTCGTCCGCTTGATACTCGTGTTTGCGGCTAAGAGCGTTGCCTGCAAGCGAGAGAATAGTCTCAATTGGCGTGTAGAGCGTATAGAAAAAGTACATATTCACATGGAAAGAGGCTACGCAACCTAAGGCAGCAGCACAGAGATTGTATTTAAGCGTAAGCCCCAACAGATAGAACATAAGTAGGGAAGTCACCAAAGAAACGATGATAGACTTGAGGGTGTGGCGGTGGCGATAATGTCCAATCTCGTGGGCGAGTACAGCCGTAATCTCCTCGGTTGTAAGTTGTTCGATGAGAGTGTCATAAAGGACAATCCTGCGTCTATGGCCAAACCCCGTGAAATATGCGTTTGCTATTGTTGAGCGTTTGCTACTATCCATTACGTAAATGTCGCGGAGACTGAAATTGGATTTCTCAGCCAGCTCTTTTATTGAGTTTCGCAACTCACCCTCTTCGAGAGGCGATTGTTTGTTGAAAAGCGGCACAATCAGTTGTGAGTAGAAATAGCTCATAAAAAGCGAGAACCCAGAAACGACTGCCCAAGCAAGAAGCCAAAACCAGTCTGGCATCTGCATATAGATACTTACAACAGCGGCTAATATAAGCGTGGTTATCAGTATGTTTAGCCCCATACTTTTTAGAATGTCGAGGGTGAACGTCTTGGGCGTAGTTTTGTTGAACCCAAAATCCTGCATGATGCCGAAAGTGTGGTAGATGTCAAAAGGGAGATTCAGAAGCCGTGACAATATAGACAATATCAGGAAAAACAGTGCCGCCATTGCTATGGCAGAAAGCATAGGAGACTCGATTGTGCCGCACCATCCGTGAATCAGTTCGTCAAGAAGCCTATAGCCGCCGAGGAGAATCATAAGAAGGATGGCGAGGGTTTCGACACTGTTGAGTATCCAACTGAACCGCCTGCCGACACGTGAGAAACGAACCTGACGTTCACGTTTTTCGTCGCTATAAATGTCGCGAATGCACTCAGGGACGGGCTTTGTGTCGCAACGTCCGTTGAGCATCGAAAGAGTCCTGCCTAAAGCAAAGTCGAAAACTATTAATCCAATCAGTATGTATAACATATTATGTCGGTTTAAGTAATCTATTAGTCAAACGCCTTTTGTGTAATTTTTCAATCGTACAAGAAAGCAGCAATCATTCGTATAGGTATTCCCTTTTTAATTGAGTTATTTGGCTAATAAACATTAACGAGTTGTTGCCGTTTCAAGACTTCTCAGGAGTGTCGCGACGTTTGTCTTTGTGGGCGTCTTTGTTTTTCCTCTTGCTTTCAAAAAACCTTGCCCTATCGTCCCTGCCTCTCTTGTTGGATTCTTTATTCTTGTTGGATTTGCCAAACTTGGGACCATTCTTCTTGAAAGAGTCCTTCTTGAACTGTTTGTCGATTTTGGAGAAACCCTTCACCTTTACCTTATTGTCATATAAAGTCTCCTTCTCCTCATTATCTTTAACCTTGGATTTCTTCTCACGCACATAATCGCCGTGTTTCCCGGCAAAAATCTCATAACGGCAAAATTCACACTCCAAAGCACCGTTAATCAATTTATATTTCGCTGACGGTTTCATACCTATAGCAGCGAGAAGCGACTTATCGGAAGAAATGACCCATGCGATATTGTCAACAAAATGGTGCTTAAGCGCAGAACCAAAAGAACGGTAAAGGTCAAACATATCATCAGTAACGATACGTTTGCCATAAGGAGGATTAGTGACAATAATCGCAGGAGAATCGCAATCTGTAAAATCAGCCACAGAACGCTGCTGCACGGAAATGTACTTAGACAAGCCAGCAGCCTTAACATTACGATTGGCAATGGCAACAGCCTTTGGGTCAATATCATAACCGTAAATATGATGCTCGAAATCCCTCTCCGCCGAATCATCATTATAAACATCATCAAACAAATCGGCATCAAAATCATTCCATTTTTCAAACGCGAATTTACGTCTGTAAAGACAAGGAGCCATATTCAACGCCACAAGAGCAGCCTCGATAAGCAAAGTGCCAGAACCGCACATAGGGTCAATGAAATCCTTCTCGCCATGCCAACCAGTCATCTTAATCATACCTGCCGCGAGGACCTCGGAAATAGGGGCGACGGTTTGGTCAACACGCCAACCGCGAAGGTGAAGGGAATCGCCTGAAGCGTCGAGCGACAGAGTAACGACATCGTGCGAGACGTGAAGGTCAAAGCAGATGTCAGGATTCTGCACAGAGACATTAGGGCGTTTGCCAAACTTATCATTGAAAAAATCGACCAAAGCATCCTTAGCGCGGTACTTGACGAATTGCGAATTGTGCATAGTCTCGGAATTGACAGTCTCGTTGATGATGAAAGTGTTGTTAACCTTCATGACGGTGGTGAAATCGAAATTGCGGAGATTGTCATAGACATCGTCGGCAGAATCGGCTTTGAAAACAGCAATGGGACGGAGGATGCGTAAAGCGGTGTGCAGCTGAAGGTTTGCTTTGTACATAAGTCTAAGGTCGCCCTCGAAAGAGACGGCGCGGTTGCCAATCTCGATGTTGTCCGCCCCAAGTTCGGTAAGTTCGCGTGCAAGGCACTCTTCAAGTCCGTAATAGGTTTTCGCTAAAAGTTCCATAAATTATTTATTAGTCATAAACTGTATTGCTTTCTGTAACTCGTCATTCAAAGGAGAGATGACGTGATAATAATATTCAGGGCCGTAAACGGATTGAGCGATAATGGCTTTGGCCTGAACGAGGATAGTATTTGCGATTTCTTCAATATCTTTCTTGGAAAACTCGATTTTTTCCTTCTTGGCTTCATCTTCGATGCTCTTCCTTATCTTGTCTTCATCATTGAACCCTACGTTAAATGCCTCGAAATCGGCGAATTGTTTAATGAGTTTCTCCCTATTCTTATCCGTGTAAAGGCGGCAAGACTTGGTGATTATGCCCTTTGCGACCAATTTTCGGTATAGAGGGGTATTAAACGCTGTGTCAAGAGGGACGAAAATGTCAGGGAAGATACCTCCACCGCCATAAATAGTCCTATGTTTCAGCAGGGTTGAGTACTTCAGCGAATCAGGGAATTGCACAGAGTCAGGGTTGACCATCTCGCCGTGTTTATACCTGTTCTCGATGTCTTTGTAATAATTGTCAACGCCGCCCTTATATGGTTTTTGGATATTGCGGCCAGAAGGGGTGTAATAACGAGCGATGGTAAGTCGTACCTCGGAACCGTCATTCATAGGGAAAATCCTCTGCACCAAACCTTTGCCAAACGTGCGACGACCAATGATAGTTGCGCGATCCCAATCTTGGAGAGCTCCAGAGACAATCTCGCTGGCAGAGGCAGTGTATTCGTTGACAAGAACGGCGACAGGTATGTCGTATTGTTTGTAGCCTTCAGATTTAGAGACCTGAGTAGGCAGATGTACACCTCGCATAGAGACAACTTCGCGACCCCGTGGGAGGAAGTTAGAGGCAAGTTGGATGGCGGCATTCATAACCCCTCCGCCATTTGATTGGAGGTCTATGATGAGACTTTGGAGTTTTCCGCTCTTGCTGAGGGTGTTAAGAGCTTGACTGAACTCTTCGGCCGTTGTTACCGAGAAACTGCTGACCTTGATGTAGCCAATACCAGGTGCGACATAAAAAGCGGCGTCAACAGAATGGATTGGGATTTTGTCGCGAGTCAGTTTGAACTCTATAGTCTCGTTAATCGAAGGGCGGAAAACGGTTATGTTGACAGTCGTGCCTTTAGGGCCACGGATGAGTTTAGGGACATCGGACAATTTCATCTTCACCCCAGAGATGGCTTTCCCATCAACGTGCGTGAAGCGGTCGCCAGGCAAAATCCCACTTTTTTCGGCAGGGCAACCTTGAATCACCTGGTCAATCATTATAGTGTCGTTGAGCATCATGAAAGTAACGCCGATACCCTCGAAATTGCCTTCAAGCCCTTCGCGGCTTTCAGCCACTTCGGCGGCAGGGACATAAGAGGAATGGGGGTCAAGCTCCTTGAGCATGGCGCGAATTGCTGCGCCGGCGATGTTTTCCGAGTTAATGGTGTCAACGTAAGCACTCTCAATCAAGGACAGTGACTGGGCTAATTTAATTCCCTCTTTACTAACGCTTTGCGCTGCCAAAAACAGTGGCGCGGCAAGCAATATGAGGGGTAAGAAAAGTCGTCTCATTTAGTGTCGAGAAATTTTTGTCAAAGATAGCAATAAAAAATGGGAAAAACGCATTTGTATGTAAAAAAATTGATGTAACTTTGCAGCCGTTTTCTTAGAGCATTGCAATGAAGATAGAAGAGTTAGGCGAATTTGGTCTGATAGAGCGACTTACGAAGGATTTCGAGACTCACAACGCATCTACGGTGAAGGGTGTGGGGGATGATTGTGCGGTGATGGACTACGGCGACAAGGAGGTTGTGACGACGACGGACATGCTGTTGGAGGGGGTGCATTTCGACCTTGCGTATTGCCCGCTGAAGCATTTGGGGTATAAATCAGCGATGGTCAATATATCAGATGTGTGCGCAATGAACGCCACGCCTACACAGATGTTGGTGAGCATAGGAGTGTCAAACCGTTTTTCGGTTGAACAGATTGAGGAGTTGTATGCAGGGATTTATTTGGCCTGCGAGAAGGCAGGGGTTGATGTGGTGGGGGGTGACACATGCTCGTCGAGGACAGGTCTGACGATAAGCATCACGTGCATGGGGGTTGTGGAGAAGGGGAAGGCTGTGCTGCGTAGCGGGGCAAAGGTGAACGACCTTATCTGCGTGACGGGTGACCTGGGGGCTGCATATATGGGTCTTCAGTTGCTTATGCGTGAGAATAAGGTGTTCCAGGAGATGGGGGATAAGGATTTCCAACCGGATTTTGCCGGGAAAGAGTATATAATTGAGAGGCAACTGAAGCCTGAGGCTTGTATTGACACTGTGAAATTCCTGCGTGAACACAACGTCGTGCCAACCGCAATGATGGATATTTCGGACGGGTTGTCGTCGGAACTTATGCATATCTGCAAAGAGAGCGGCGTGGGTTGTGCGGTGTATGAGAACAAGATTCCGATTGATTACCAGACAGCCTCGATGGCGGAGGAGTTTAATATGAACCTGACGACAGTGGCGATGAACGGGGGAGAGGATTATGAGTTGCTCTTCACGGTGCCTCTGTCGGAATATGATAAGGTTAAAGACCTGGAGGGAGTTCATGTTATCGGTCATATCACTCCTGCCGAGGAAGGACAGTTGCTCGTGACGAGGGACGGTCAGACGTTTACGCTGAAGGCCCAGGGGTGGAAGGCGTTTTGAGGGTTGGAATAGGTCAATCTATCGTTAATCTATCGTTAATCTATCGTTAATGTATCGTTAATGTATCGTTAATCTATCGTTAATGTATCGTTAATCTATCGTTGTGGCGGCGTTATTAGAAACAATATAGTTTATGGAGACATTAAATAATATGAGAATCGGCATTGCCTCGGACCATGCGGGTTTCGAGTTGAAAGCCGTAGTGAAAGAGTATTTGGAGAAACAGGGGGCAAAGGTTGAGGATTTCGGGACAAACTCGGCTGAGAGTTGCGATTACCCTGATTTCGCACACCCCCTTGCCTCGGCTGTTGAGAGGGGGGAATGTGAATTTGGCGTGGCAATCTGTGGGTCGGCAAACGGTATCTCGATGACCGTGAACAAACACCAGGGTTGCCGTGCGGCGATTTGCTGGAAAACGGAGCTTGCGGCACTCGCACGTCAACATAATAACGCGAATGTGTTGTCACTTCCCGCTCGTTTCATAGAGGAAAACGAGGCTTTGGAGGTGGTAAAAACCTTCTTCAGCACCGATTTTGAGGGAGGAAGACACCAGAGACGCATAGATAAAATTGCTATTAAATAACAGGTATTCAACTTTATAGGATTCTAAAGGAGGTGACTTGTTAATTTTTCTGGAAAAAGAGATTGTCGATTGAAAAATAAGTTGTAACTTTGCACTCCCAAAATGAGGGGTGGCGCATCGTGTTATTACGTGTTATAAAGATGCGGCAACCTGGAGTGCATAATAAAAAAGAAAATTAATAACAGGGACCTGACGAAATGATGGTCCCACCTAAAAAAAAGAATCAAAAAATGATCGTAGTACCAGTAAAAGAGGGCGAGAACATAGAAAAAGCCCTCAAAAAATTCAAACGTAAATTCGAGAAAACAGGCGTTGTAAAAGAACTCCGTCGTCGTCAGCAATTTGACAAACCATCTGTCATCAAGCGCGAGAAAATGCAACATGCCATCTATGTGCAGCATATGCACCTTGACGAGGAATGATTGACGGTTTTATAGAATACCTGCGGTATGAACGGAATTTCTCGGTTCATACCGCTTTTGCTTATAGGGAGGACCTTGTGCAGCTGTCAGAGTGGCTTTCGGCGCAAGGAGGGTCGTTTGACGATTTGTCGATGACGTCGGACGACGTGCGAGGGTGGATAATGTGGATGGTTGGGGAGATGGAGATGAAGGCAAGTTCGGTACACAGGAAAGTCTCGGCACTTAACTCCTTCTACCGATGGCTGATACTGAAGGGGTTGGTGGATGAAAAGACGGTAAACCCGACGATAGGTGTGCCACTGCCTAAGAAGTCGAAAAACCTGCCTGTTTATTTTCTTGAAAAAGAAATGGACAAATGCTTGGAAATGTTGGAAAATAGTCGTAACTTTGACGACGTAAGAAACCTGATGGTGATAGAGACGATATACCAGACGGGGTTGAGGCGGTCGGAAGTTGCTGGGCTTAAAGATGTTGACGTTGATATTAGGGGTGGGAAACTGACCGTTTTGGGCAAGGGAAACAAGCAGAGGATAGTGCCTTTCGGCAATGACCTTGCGGAAAAAATGACGAATTACAGGACGATGCGCGACGAAATGTTCGCAGAGAGGTGCGATAATTTTTTTGTGGATGACCATGGGAGGGCGCTGAGTGCGTCACATATATATAACATAGTGCATAGGGTGATGGGGAAGGTATCGACGCAGGCAAAGATAAGCCCGCATGTGATACGCCACTCGTTTGCGACGGCGATGCTGAACCGTGGGGCGGATTTGAATGTCATCAAGGAGTTGTTGGGGCATGAGTCGCTGGCGACGACACAAATATATACGCACGTGTCGTTCGAGCAGTTGAAAGGTGAATACAAGAAGTCACACCCACGTGGCTGAATATATAATCACATTTAAACAGGAGGTAATTATGGAAGTCAAAATCAATGCAGTTAAGTTTGAACCAAATGAGAAACTTCAGCAGTTCATTCAGAAAAAAGTCGCCAAGGTGGAGCGTTGGGATGCCCATGCCGCCCTCATTGACGTCACTATGAAATTGGTTAAGCCTGAGACGAACCTGAACAAGGAAGTGCAGATTAATTTTACAGGGTCGAACGGGAAATTCTTTGCTTCGAAAACGTGTGACACATTCGAGGAGGCGTTGGATTTGTCGCTTGAAGCCCTCGAAAGGCAGGTGAAAAAGGCAAAAGATAAGGAATAATTCTTTTTTGCCGTACCTATAAATGCTTGTAAATAAGGTTGCTGACAGAAAAGATGATATTTTTTGAAATAAAAATGCGAAAATGTTTTGTCAAGTGACGAAAAAAGCGTAACTTTGCAAGCCGAAAAGAAGGGGTCTATGCTTCTCCGTTTTCGGCTTGTTTCAATGCCTCTTTAGCTCAGCTGGCCAGAGCACGTGATTTGTAATCTCGGGGTCGTTGGTTCGAATCCGACAAGAGGCTCAAGGGAAATAAGGGCAGTTACCAGAGTGGCCAAATGGGGCTGACTGTAACTCAGCTGGCTTTCGCCTTCGGTGGTTCGAATCCATCACTGCCCACGTTATTGCTGTTGTAGCTCAGTGGTAGAGCACTTCCTTGGTAAGGAAGAGGTCACGAGTTCAATCCTCGTCAACAGCTCATATTAACAATTAAAAAATTCGAGTTATGGCAAAAGAAAAATTTGATCGTTCGAAACCACACGTTAACATTGGTACAATCGGCCACGTTGACCATGGTAAGACTACCCTTACAGCAGCTATCACAACAGTGCTTGCAAAGAAGGGTCTCTCAGAACTCCGCTCATTCGACTCAATCGATAATGCTCCAGAAGAGAAAGAGCGTGGTATCACAATCAACACCTCACACGTAGAGTATCAGACAGCAACCCGTCACTACGCACACGTTGACTGCCCAGGTCACGCCGACTATGTGAAGAACATGGTTACAGGTGCCGCTCAAATGGATGGTGCAATCATCGTAGTTGCCGCTACTGATGGTCCAATGCCTCAGACAAAAGAGCACATCTTGTTGGCTCGTCAGGTGAACGTTCCACGTCTTGTCGTATTTATGAACAAGTGTGATATGGTTGACGATGAGGAGATGCTTGAGCTTGTTGAGATGGAGATGCGTGAGCTTCTTTCATTCTATGAGTTCGATGGCGACAACACTCCTATCATCCGCGGTTCAGCACTCGGTGCATTGAACGGTGAGCCACAGTGGGAGGACAAGGTAATGGAACTTATGGATGCTGTAGATACTTGGATTGAGTTGCCACAGCGTGACATTGATAAACCATTCTTGATGCCAATCGAGGACGTGTTCTCAATTACAGGACGTGGTACAGTTGCCACAGGTCGTATTGAGACTGGTGTCATCAAGGTTGGTGATGAGGTACAGATTCTTGGTCTCGGTGCAGAGAACATGAAGTCAACCGTTACAGGTGTAGAGATGTTCCGCAAATTGTTGGATCAGGGTGAGGCTGGCGATAACGTAGGTTTGCTTCTCCGTGGTATCGACAAAGACGAAATCCGTCGTGGTATGGTTATCTCTCACCCAGGTAAAGTAACCCCTCACTCTGAGTTCAAGGCATCAGTTTATATCCTGAAGAAAGAGGAAGGTGGCCGTCACACTCCATTCCACAACAAATATCGTCCTCAGTTCTATATCCGTACTTTGGATGTAACTGGTGAGATTACACTCCCAGAGGGAACCGAGATGGTAATGCCTGGTGATAACCTTGAGATTACTGTTAAACTTATCTACCCAGTAGCTTGCAGCGAGGGTCTTCGTTTCGCAATCCGTGAGGGTGGTCGTACAGTAGGTTCTGGTCAGATTACAGCTCTCCTTGACTAATACTTTCTCCGAATGGTGTGACGGTTTGTCCGTCAATCGTTTAGACAGGTGTTAAACAATACATAATAAAAGGAGCGGAAATTGCGAATGCTTGGTTTCCGCCTCCTTTTTGAATACGGGTTTAGCTCAGTTGGTAGAGCATTGGTCTCCAAAACCAAGTGTCGGGAGTTCGAGTCTCTCAACCCGTGCCAAAACAAATTAGGAAAATGAAACTTAACGATTACTTGAAGGAATCCTACAAAGAGCTGAAGGAGAAGACCTCGTGGCCTACTCGGAAGGAGCTCACTAACAGTGCCGTAGTCGTTTTAATTGCTTCCGTGGTTATAGCACTGATAGTATGGGTTATGGATCTTGGTTTTGAGAACCTTATGACCTTGGTTTACAAGATTATCTAATCCGTAGGAGGTTTTGCGATGGCTGAGAATGTTGCTAAATGGTATGCCGTGCATACGATAAGTGGTAAGGAGGCTAAAGTAAGGGACTATATTATGGCTGATATCACAAAGCCTAATTCGGTTCTTGCTTCCTTTGTTACTCAGGTGTTGTCTCCTACCGAAAAGAAGGTTATTCTTACCCAGGACGGCAAGAAAAAGGAAAAAGAGGTGCTGCTCTTTCCTGGATATGTCTTTATCGAGGCGATCTATGCGAAAGAGTTGCCAAGTCTTTTGCGTGACAGCATCCCACACATAATGGGTTTTGTCGGCAATGATTTGAACAAAGAACCAAATTGCCTTACAGCGGCCGAAGTCCGTCGTCTTCAAGGTTATCAGACCAGTTTTGACCAGATTGGGGAAAGCGATGAATATTGCTTCCATGTAGGTGATACCGTCAAGGTAATCACCGATCCGTTCAACGGTTTCTCCGGTACAATTGATGAGGTCAATGACGAGAAGAAGAAACTGAAAGTACTCGTCTCCATATTCGGTCGCAACACGACTGTGGAGTTAAGTTTCTCGCAAGTAGTAAAGGAATAGCCGCATCTGTTACGGGAAGTGGTTATCCCCTTCGTCTATTTTACAACTTACAAAAAACAAAAAAACAATGGCAAAAGAAGTTGCTGGCTTTATTAAGTTACAAATCAAAGGTGGCGCAGCAAATCCATCACCTCCCGTAGGTCCAGCTCTTGGTTCCAAGGGTATCAACATAATGGATTTCTGCAAGCAGTTCAATGCCAGAACACAGGATAAGGCTGGTAAGGTACTCCCTGTAGTAATCACCTATTTCGCAGATAAGACATTCACTTTCGTAGTTAAGACTCCACCTGTGGCAGTACAGCTCCTTGAGGCAGCAAAGGCAAAATCAGGTAGTGCCGAGCCTAACCGTAAGAAAGTGGCTGAAATCAGTTGGGATCAGGTGAAGACTATCGCAGAGGATAAAATGCCTGACCTGAACTGCTTCGAAGTAAAGGCTGCTATGAAGATGGTTGCTGGTACAGCGAGAAGTATGGGTATCTCCGTAAAAGGAGAGTTCCCAAATATGTAATCTTTAAAACTTCAATTTGAAATGAGTAAACTTACAAAAAAACAGAAGTTGGTTGCTGAGAAGATTGAAGCGAATAAAGCTTACACTCTGAAAGAGGCTTCTCAGTTGGTAAAGGAAATCACAACCACGAAATTTGATGCATCTGTTGACATTGACGTACGTCTTGGCGTTGACCCTCGTAAGGCAAACCAAATGGTACGTGGTGTCGTATCCCTTCCAAATGGTACTGGTAAGCAGGTACGCGTGCTTGCACTCTGTACATCAGATAAAGAGGCAGATGCTAAGGCTGCAGGCGCAGACTATGTAGGATTGGATGAGTATATCGAGAAAATCAAGGGCGGTTGGACTGACGTTGATGTCATCATCACTATGCCTCAGATTATGGGTAAAATCGGTGCACTCGGTCGTATCCTCGGTCCACGTGGCCTTATGCCAAACCCTAAGAGCGGTACCGTAACTATGGACATCGCCAATGCTGTCAAGGAAGTAAAACAAGGTAAGATTGACTTCAAGGTTGACAAGACTGGTATCGTTCACACATCAATCGGTAAAGTGTCATTCACCCCAGAGCAGATTGCAGGCAATGCCCGCGAGTTTATGAATACAATCATGAAACTGAAACCATCTTCTGCAAAGGGTACGTATGTTAAGAGCGTTTATCTTTCTTCGACAATGAGTCGTGGTATAAAACTTGATGTTAAATCGTTCGAAGAGAACTAATAATCCGGTATTATGAAAAAGGAAGATAAAAGCGTTATCGTTGAAAAAATAAAAGAGGTTGTTTCGCAGTATTCACATTTCTACCTGACAGAGACTTCGGGTATGAATGCGGCTCAGGTCAGCGAATTGCGCAGGGCTTGTTTTAAGGCCGACATCAAGATGATGGTGGTTAAGAACAAGCTTATGATTAAAGCCCTTGACCAGCTTGAAGGTGATTACTCACCTCTGTATCCATCTCTCAAAGAGAACACCGCAGTTTTGCTTTCGAACGTCGGAAATGCTCCTGCCCGCCTTATAAAGGATTTCAACGGCAAGAACATGAAGCCAACACTGAAGGCTGCATACGTTGAAGAGTCAATCTATGGCGCAGACCAGCTTGAGACTCTTTGCAATATCAAGAGCAAAAACGAACTCATCGCAGATGTTATTGCACTGTTGCAATCCCCTGCCAAGAATGTCGTTTCCGCCCTTCAGTCTGGTGGCAACACTATCCATGGCGTGCTGAAAACTTTGGCTGAGCGTCAATAATCAATAAGACCTTCCGACGCTGAGGTCACTAAACTTAAAAAATAAACAATTAAAATATTACGACAATGGCAGATTTGAAAGCTTTTGCTGAACAATTGGTAAACTTAACTGTTAAAGAGGTTAACGAGTTGGCCGAAATTTTGAAAAACGAATATGGTATCGAGCCAGCTGCTGCTGCAGTAGCTGTTGCCGCTGGTCCTGCCGCAGCAGGTCCTGCTGTCGAGGAGAAGACTTCTTTCGACGTAGTACTCAAGGCTGCTGGTGCCAGCAAGCTTGCTGTAGTTAAGCTCGTTAAGGAACTCACTGGTCTTGGTCTTAAAGAGGCTAAAGATATGGTTGACGGTGCTCCTTCTACAATCAAAGAGGGTCTTGCTAAGGAAGAGGCAGAAAACCTCAAAAAGCAGCTCACTGAAGCAGGCGCTGAGGTTGAACTTAAGTAAGAGGTTTCCTGTTTATCAGGAACAGTGGTTTAGATTCTTGCTCTCGGGGCAAGTCTCTAAACCATTTTATGTATTTTGTTTCCACCTTTCTTAAATTCAACAATTATCATAAATTCAAATGTCGCAACAAACTGAAAATCAAAGAATAAGCTTCGCCAGAACAATATGTCCTTTTCCATATCCAGACTTTTTGGAGGTGCAGCTTAAGTCGTTCAGGGATTTCTTCCAGTTGGACACTTCGACCGACCATCGCAAAGACGAAGGCCTGTACAAAGTGTTCTCGGAGAACTTCCCAATAGAGGATACCCGAAACAACTTCAAACTTGAGTTTTTGGATTACTACGTAGAGCCACCAAGATATACGATTGACGAGTGCCTGCTCCGTGGCCTTACCTATAACGTACCCCTCAAGGCGAAACTGAAACTCTCGTGCAATGACGCCGACCATGATTCCTTCGAGACGGTCGTCCAGGATGTCTATTTAGGCAACATTCCATATATGACCGACAAAGGTACATTCGTAATCAATGGTGCTGAGCGTGTTATCGTTTCACAACTCCACCGTTCGCCAGGCGTGTTCTTTGGTCAGAGTATCCATACGAATGGTACGAAACTTTATTCGGCGCGTATCATACCTTTCCGCGGCAGTTGGATTGAGTTCGCTACTGACATCAACAATGTCATGTACGCATATATCGACAGAAAGAAGAAACTTCCTGTCACTACCCTTTTGCGCGCCATCGGTTTTGAAACCGATAAGGATATACTTGACACCTTCGGGTTGGCGGAGGAGGTCAAAGTCAATAAGACAAACCTTAAGCGTCTCGTGGGGCGTCGTCTTGCAGGACGCGTATTGAAGGTACACTACGAGGAATTCAACGACGAGGCTACTGGTGAGGTTACTTCAATACCACGTACAGTGACCGTCGTTGACCGCGACCAACTGATTTCAAATGACAATATACAGGCTATCGTTGATTCTGAGAACCCTACGATTTTGCTTCACAAAGAGGATCAGAACCAAAACGATTTCCAGATTATATATAATACATTACAAAAGGACCCAACAAACTCGGGTCGTGACGCAGTGCTTCACATCTACCGTCAGTTGCGTAACGCTGAACCTGCTGACGACCAGACCGCCCGTGATGTGATTAACGGTCTTTTCTTCTCGGAAAAACGTTATGACCTCGGCGAGGTGGGTAGATACAGAATCAATAAGAAACTCAACCTGACCACCGATATGAAAACAAGGGTGCTCACGCGCGAGGATATTATTGAAATTATTAAGTATCTGATTCAGCTTATCAATTCTAAGGTTACCGTGGATGATATCGATCACCTCAGCAACCGTCGCGTACGTACCGTGGGCGAGCAGTTGGCAAACCAGTTCAGTGTCGGTCTTGCCCGCATGTCACGTACCATCCGTGAGAAAATGAACGTGAGGGATAGCGAGGTGTTCACACCTACCGAGTTAGTCAACACCAAGACTATCTCGTCCGTAATCAATACATATTTCGGTACCAATGCGTTGTCGCAGTTCATGGACCAGACCAACCCATTGGCTGAAATCACACATAAACGTCGTCTGTCTGCCCTCGGTCCTGGTGGTCTTTCGCGTGACCGTGCAGGTTTCGAGGTGCGTGACGTACATTATACGCATTACGGCCGTCTCTGTCCAATCGAGACCCCTGAGGGACCTAACATCGGTCTGATATCCTCACTTTGCATTTATGCCAAGATTAATGAGCTTGGCTTCATTTCAACCCCATACCGCAAGGTGGACGACGGCAAAGTGGATCTTGACAATACAAGAGTGAAATATTATACGGCAGAAGACGAGGAAGAATCAGTAGTTGCACAGGGTAACGCTCCTCTCAACGAGGACGGTACTTTCATCCGTACGAAGGTAAAGGCACGTCAAGAGGCTGATTTCCCTCTTGTTACGCCAACAGAGGTTAACTTGATGGATGTCGCTCCCCAACAGATCGCTTCAATTGCGGCTGCACTTATCCCATTCCTTGAGCATGACGATGCAAACCGTGCGTTGATGGGTTCAAACATGATGCGCCAGGCGGTTCCACTTCTCCGCAGTGAGGCTCCTATCGTAGGTACAGGTATCGAGCGTCAGATGATGCAGGATTCCCGTACACAGGTTGCAGCAGAAGGCGATGGCGTTATTGAATTTGTCGATGCTTCTAAAATCCGTGTGCGTTACGACAGGACGGAAGATGAGGAATTCTGTGCCTTTGACGAACCTGTCAAAGAGTATATGTTGCCAAAGTTCCGTCGTACCAATCAGGATACTACTATTGACCTTCGCCCTATCGTCCGTCGTGGCGAACGTGTCGTCAAGGGTCAGATTATGACCGAGGGTTATTCTTCGCAAGGCGGTGAACTCGCCCTCGGACGTAACCTCAAGGTGGCTTACATTCCTTGGAAAGGTTATAACTATGAGGACGCTATCGTACTTAACGAGCGTATCGTCCGTGAAGACATATTTACTTCAGTCCATGTAAGTGAGTATCAACTTGAAGTGCGCGAGACCAAACGTGGCGAAGAGCAGTTTACAAAAGATATTCCTAACGTAAGCGAGGAGGCGACACGTAACCTCGATGCTAATGGTCTGATACGCATAGGTGCGCATGTAATACCTGGCGACATTTTGGTTGGAAAGATTACACCTAAGGGTGAAACTGACCCAACCCCTGAAGAGAAGCTTCTCCGTGCAATATTCGGAGATTTGGCAGGTGATGTCAAGGATGCGTCGCTCAAGGCTTCTCCTTCTCTTAAAGGTGTCATCATTGGTCGTGACATCTATGAGAAGGCTGTCAACAACAACCGCAAGAAAACCCGTGAGGCTGAGAAGGCTATTGCCGAACAATATGAGAAAGAATTCCGTGAGGAGGTTGCCACACTGAAAAACCTTCTCGTCACCAAGTTGATGGCTACCATAACCGGTAAGACATCTCAAGGTGTGAAGAGCTATATGAACACAGAGGTCATCCCTAAGGGACAGAAATTCACTCTCAAGCAGCTCAACGAGATAGACTACACAAGTGTGCAACTTACCAAGTGGACAACCGATAGTCAGAAGAATGACATCGTTCGTGACACCATTTCAAACTATCTGCGCAAGGTTAAGGAACTTGATGCCCAACTGAAGCGTAAGAAACTCAGTCTCAGTGTCGGTGATGAGCTTCCTTCGGGCATTATGAAACTCGCTAAGGTCTATGTCGCCAAGAAACGTAAAATCCGTGTTGGTGACAAGATGGCAGGTCGCCATGGTAACAAGGGTATCGTGTCGAAGATTGTCCGTCAGGAGGATATGCCGTTCCTCGCAGATGGTACTCCTGTAGATATATGTCTTAACCCATTAGGTGTGCCTTCTCGTATGAACCTTGGTCAGATTTTCGAGGCTGTTCTCGGTTGGGCAGGTAAGGAACTTGGTGTCAAGTTTGCAACCCCTATCTTCGATGGAGCATCAGTTGACGACCTCAATGAGTGGTGCGACAAGGCAGGCGTTCCAAGATACGGCAAGACATATCTTTACGACGGTGAGACCGGTGACCGCTTTGACCAACCTGCCACTGTAGGTGTGACTTACTTCCTCAAGCTTGGTCATATGGTCGATGACAAGATGCACGCACGTTCTATCGGTCCTTACTCTCTCATCACTCAGCAACCTCTTGGCGGTAAGGCACAATTTGGTGGTCAGCGTTTCGGAGAGATGGAGGTTTGGGCTCTTGAGGCATTCGGAGCTTCAAGTGTTCTTCAGGAGATTCTGACTGTCAAGTCGGATGATGTTATGGGCCGTGCCAAGGCTTACGAGGCTATCGTTAAGGGCGAGAATATGCCTGTCGCTGGTATCCCTGAGTCCCTCAATGTCCTTATCCATGAGCTTCGCGGTTTGGGATTAAGTATAAAACTCGAATAATATATATCTAATATGGCATTTAGACATGATAATAAAGCCAAGACCAACTTTACGAAGATCAGAATCACCCTTGCTTCGCCAGAGGAGATTCTTGAGTCTTCGCATGGTGAGGTCTTGAAACCAGAAACAATCAATTACCGCACGTACAAACCTGAACGTGACGGCTTGTTCTGTGAGCGTATTTTCGGACCTACCAAAGATTACGAGTGTCATTGCGGTAAATACAAGAGAATCAGGTATAAAGGTATAGTCTGCGACCGTTGCGGCGTAGAGGTTACCGAGAAGAAAGTACGTCGTGAACGTGCCGGTCATATTCAACTGGTTGTTCCAGTGGCTCATATCTGGTATTTCCGTTCCACACCTAATAAGATAGGCTACCTGCTTGGTCTTCCTTCAAAGAAGCTTGAGGCTATCATTTATTATGAGAAGTATATTGTTCTCCAGCCAGGAGTACTCCAAGCAAAATTCGATGAGGATGGCAAACTCATCAACGAAGGCGTGATGGCAGGAGACCTTATAGACGAGGAAAAGTACCAGAAACTTCAGGAGATAATAGACAGAGACTATCGTGGAAATCAGTTCCTGGAGGATTCTGACCCTGAGAAATTCGTCTGCAAGATGGGTGCTGAGGCTATTTATGATATGCTGAAGAGCCTTGACCTTGACCAACTTTCATACGAATTGCGTAACACAGCCAACACTGATGGTTCGCAGCAGCGTCGCACCGAGGCACTCAAACGTCTTAACGTCGTTGAGTCTTTCCGTGCCTCAAGGGAATATAACAAGCCTGAGTGGATGATTCTCAAGACATTGCCAGTCATTCCTCCTGAGTTGCGTCCTCTCGTGCCTCTGGATGGTGGTCGTTTTGCAACTTCTGACCTTAATGACCTCTATCGTCGTGTCATCATCCGTAATAACCGTCTCAAACGCCTTATGGAGATTAAGGCTCCAGAGGTAATTCTCCGTAACGAGAAACGTATGCTTCAGGAGTCTGTTGATTCACTTATCGACAACTCCCGTAAGTCCAGCGCAATGAAGAGCGAGCAGAACCGTCCTCTCAAGTCACTTACCGATGGTCTCAAAGGTAAGCAGGGACGTTTCCGTCAGAACCTTCTCGGTAAACGTGTTGACTATTCCGCACGTTCCGTTATCGTTGTTGGTCCTGAACTCAATATGCACGAATGCGGTCTTCCTAAGGATATGGCGGCTGAGCTTTATAAACCATTCATCATCCGTAAACTCATTGAACGTGGTATCGTCAAAACTGTCAAGTCAGCCAAGAAGTTTATTGACCGCAAGGATCCTGTGATATGGGACATCCTTGAGCATGTGATGAAAGGACATCCAGTTCTCCTCAACCGTGCCCCTACGCTTCACCGTCTTGGTATTCAGGCATTCCAGCCTAAACTCATCGAGGGTAAGGCTATCCAGCTTCACCCATTGGCTTGTACTGCGTTCAATGCCGACTTTGATGGTGACCAGATGGCTGTGCACTTGCCTCTCGGCAATGAGGCTGTACTTGAGGCTCAGATGCTGATGCTTGCCTCGCACAACATCCTTAACCCTGCCAACGGTGCTCCTATCACCGTGCCATCGCAGGATATGGTTCTTGGTCTTTACTATATAACCAAAGAGCGTCCGGGCGTCAAGGGCGAGGGTCTCACGTTCTACTCTCCTGAGGAGGTCAAGATTGCTTATAATGAGAAGATTGTCGATATTCACGCTATTATCAACGTCCGTGTTGATGACCGTGATGCAGATGGCAACTATATTAACCATATTGTTGAGAAAACCACTGTAGGACGTGTACTTGTCAATGAGTTCGTTCCTAAAGAGTGTGGCTTCCTCAATATACTTCTTTCCAAAAAGTCTCTCCGTAACGTCATCAGCGATGTTATTGAAAGATGTGGTGTTGCCCGTACAGCCCAGTTCCTTGACAAGATTAAGAATATGGGTTACTATAATGCGTTCAAGGGCGGACTTTCGTTCAACCTTGCGGATGTCATCGTTCCTGAGGAGAAGGAACAACTTGTAGGCAAAGGCTACGAGGAGGTTGACAGCATTATGGACGACTATAATATGGGTGTGCTTACCAACGGTGAGCGTTACAACAAGATTATTGATGTATGGACACACGTCAATCAGGAGCTTACCAATGTCGTGATGAAGAAACTTTCGTCCGACAATCAGGGCTTCAACTCTATTTATATGATGCTTGACTCTGGTGCGCGTGGTTCCCGCGAGCAGATTCGTCAGCTCTCAGGTATGCGTGGTCTGATGGCTAAGCCTCAGAAAGCAGGTGCCGAAGGTAACCAGATTATCGAAAACCCAATTCTTGCGAACTTCAAGGAGGGACTGTCAGTGTTGGAGTACTTTATCTCAACACACGGTGCCCGTAAGGGTCTTGCCGATACAGCGTTGAAGACTGCCGATGCAGGTTACCTCACCCGTCGTCTTGTCGATGTTTCGCATGATGTGATTATTACCGAGGAGGATTGCGGTACTCTCCGTGGTCTTGTAGCAACTGAAATCAAGAAGAATGAGGAGGTTGCCGTGACTCTCTACGAAAGAATCCTTGGTCGTGTCTCTGTTCATGACATCGTTGACCCTCTTTCCGGCGAAATTATTGTCCATGCAGGAGAAGAAATAGTCGAGGAAACAGCCAAACGTATCCAAGAATCGCCTATTGAGCGTGTCGAAATCCGTTCGGTTCTTACCTGCGAGGCTAAACATGGCGTTTGCGCTAAATGTTACGGACGTAACCTTGCCACTGGCCGTTTGGTCAACAAAGGCGAGGCTGTCGGCGTAATCGCTGCACAGTCTATCGGTGAGCCTGGTACTCAGCTTACTCTCCGTACCTTCCACGTCGGTGGTGTGGCTTCTAACGCTGCTGTCGATAATAGCATTATCGCCAAGTATGATGGACGTTTAGAGATTGACGAGCTTCGTACAGTAGATGTTGAGGATGCAACAGGCTCTAAATATCAGGTTGTTGTCGGTCGTATGGCTGAAATGCGTCTTATTGACCTCAATACTGGTATTCCATTGACCACTCAGTCAATTCCTTACGGTGCAAAACTCTTTGTCGCTCCTGAGGATATTCTCAAGAAAGGTGACAAGATTTGCGAGTTCGACCCATATAATGCTGTCGTAGTGTCTGAGGTTGAGGGTGATGTAGAGTTTGAGTCACTCATTGAGAACAACACCTTCAAGTCTGAGTCGGATGATAATACGGGTATGAATGAACGTATCATCATCGAGTCTAAGGATAGGACAAAGGCTCCTGCCGCCAAGATTGTGGCTTCAACGGGCGAGATTCTCAAGACATACAACCTTCCTGTGGGTGCCCACCTTCAGATTGAGGAGAAACAACATATCAAACCTGGTGACCTTATCGTTAAGATTCCACGTGCTGTAGGTAGTGCCGGTGATATTACCGGTGGTCTTCCTCGTGTTACCGAACTTTTCGAGGCCCGTAACCCTTCAAATCCTGCCGTTGTTGCCGAGATTGATGGTGAAGTCACGTTCGGCAAGCTCAAACGTGGTAACCGTGAGGTTGTTGTCACCTCCAAGACCGGCGAGGAGAAGAAATACCTTGTCTCACTCTCCAAGCAATTGCTCGTTCAGGAAGGTGATTATGTCCGTGCAGGTACGCCACTCTCTGACGGTGCCGTAACTCCTGCCGACATTCTTGCCATCAAAGGTCCTACCGCTGTTCAGGAGTATATCGTTAACGAGGTTCAGGATGTCTATCGTCTTCAGGGTGTTAAGATTAATGACAAGCACTTTGAGGTTATCGTTCGACAGATGATGCGCAAGGTTCAGATTGATGATGCCGGTGATACGCGCTTCCTTGAGGGACAGATGGTTGACCGTCTTGACTTCATTGAGGAGAATGACCGTATCTGGGGTAGGAAAGTCGTTACAGACAAGGGCGACTCAGAGGTGTTCTCTGTTGGTCAGATTGTCACTATGCGTAAACTGCGTGATGAGAACTCTTCACTCAAACGTCGTGACCTTCGTCTGGTACAGACCCGTGACGCACAGCCTGCGACTTCCATACAGATGCTTCAAGGTATCACCCGTGCGGCTCTTCAGACCAAGAGTTTCATCTCCGCCGCATCATTCCAGGAGACTCCACGTGTGCTCAACGAGGCTGCCATCAATGCCAAGGTTGACTTCCTCGAGGGTATGAAGGAAAATGTAATCTGTGGTCATAAGATTCCTGCCGGAACAGGTCTCCGCGAGTACGACAACCTTATCGTAACTTCAATGGACGACTATCAGATAAAGGCGGAAGTTAGCCGTAATGTCACCGACATTGACGACCTTTCGGATGTGAATCAATAAAAAATATTACTTGTCAATTAGTGGAGGTGCTTGATAATCAAGTATCTCCACTGTTGTCTATAATGCTAAAAAAAACCTCTTATTTTTAGTGATTATCTCGAAAATTATTTGTAACTTTGAACGGCGAAAAATCGGGCTACCCATGCACTCTTTTTCACTGGTATAATAATAAAAAAAATAACATATATTATGGCTCAGAAACGTATTACGGTTGAAGAGGCTGTGGCAAAGATTCACAGCGGAATGACTATTATGTTCGGTGGTTTTTTGGCAAATGGTTCTGCCAATAAAATCATTGCGGCATTGGCTAAGACTGATGTCAAAGACCTTACTCTCATTTGCAACGACTCTGCTTTTGACGCTGTCGGTGTAGGTCCTCTTTTCGAGAAGAAACAAATTAAGAAAGTCATCGCCACCTGGGTTGGTGGCAACTCTTGGCACCAGGAGCAGATGAATAACAAGACAACTGAGACAGAACTCGTTCCTCAAGGTACTCTTGCTGAACGTATCCGTTGCGGCGGTTTTGGTCTTGGTGGTGTCCTCACTCCTGTAGGTCTCGGCACTATTGTTGCTGAAGGCAAGCAGATCATCAACGTTGACGGGAAGGACTATCTTCTTGAGAAACCTCTCCGTGCAGACCTTGCACTCATCGGTGCTTCTCTTGGTGACGAGAGCGGTAACCTTGTTTATAAAGGCACATCTCAGAATTTCAACCCTCTTATGGCTGCTGCCGCTGACCTCGTTATCGCTGAGGTTGACGAAGTGGTGCCTGTAGGCTCTATCCCTCCAGAGAATGTCCGCACTCCTAACATCCTTGTTGATTACCTTGTTTACTAAATCTCTAAAAAACAAAATACTATTATGGAAGAAATAACTTCAGTTATACGTCTCAGAATGGGTGCTAAGGATGCCCATTACGGTGGCAACCTTGTTGATGGTGCAAAGATGCTTGAACTTTTCGGCGATGTGGCTACAGAACTTCTCATCAAATGCGATGGCGACGAGGGTCTTTTCTGCGCTTACGACATGGTAGAGTTCAAGGCTCCTACATACGCAGGTGATTACATTGAGGCACGTGGCCGTATCACCAAGATAGGCAACACCTCCCGCAAGATGGAGTTCGAGGCTTACAAAGTAGTCGTTTCCCGTGGAGACATCTCTGCCTCTGCTGCTGACGAGCTTGAAGAGCCAATCCTTGTTTGCCGTGCTTCAGGCACATGTGTAACCCCTAAAGAGTGCCAGCGCATTAAACGTTAATAGTCTATGGAGAAACTTATAATAACAGCCGCAATTTGCGGTGCTGAGGTAACCAAAGAGCAGAATCCTGCTGTTCCTTATACTGTCGAGGAGATTGTCCGCGAGGCAAAATCGGCAGTTGACGCAGGAGCTGCCATCGTTCACCTTCATGTACGTGAGGATGACGGTACTCCTACCCAGAGTCACAAGCGTTTTCAGGAGTGCGAGGAGGCCATCTACAAGGCTTGCCCTAACGTAATCCTCATTCCTTCAACGGGTGGTGCCGTTGGTATGACTCCTGACGAGCGTCTTGACTCTACCAACACTACCCCTATCCCTGAAATGGCGACCCTTGACTGCGGTACCTGCAACTTCGGTGACGAAATCTTCGATAACACAATGCCAACCATGCGTGCCTTCGGCAAACGTATGATTGAGAAGGGCATCAAGCCTGAGTATGAGTGCTTCGAGATGGGTCATCTTGACACTATCCTCACTATGGCACGTAAAGGCGAGGTTCCCGGTGCTCCTATGCAGTTCAACTTCGTGCTTGGCGTTCCCGGTTGTACTCCTGCCACTGTTGACAACCTTGTATGGCTTGTCAACAAGATTCCTGCCGGCTCAACATGGACAGTGACCGGCGTTGGCCGTTCTGCTTTCCAGATGGCAGCCGCAGCTATAGCCATGGGCGGTAACGTACGCGTGGGTTTTGAGGATAACCTCAACCTCGCACGTGGCGTTAAGGCTAAATCAAACGGCGAACTTGTTGCCAAGGTTGTCCGTATAGCCAAAGAGCTCGGCCGTGAGATAGCAACCTCAGACGAGGCTCGCGAAATCCTTGGTCTCAAAAAACGTAATTAATAACAATTAAAAACAGAAATACATTATGCAAAAACATGGTAATAGATTCGGTACTCACCGTGTAATCGAACCACTTGGCGTACTTCCACAGCCAGCAAACAAACTCAACAACAACATGGACGAAATTTGGGATAACGAAATTCTCATTGACGTTCAGACCCTTAATATTGACTCTGCTTCTTTCACTGACATTCACAACTATGCCAAACAGCAGGCTGGCGAGGGTGCTCCAGTTGAGAAAGTCATGGAAGAGATTAAGAAAGAGATGCTCCTCAACGTAGAGCTTCAGGGTAAACACCGCAACCGCCGTACAGGTTCTGGTGGTATGCTTCTCGGTAAGGTTGAGAAGATAGGTGATGCCCTCAAAGGCAAAATCGACCTCAAGGAGGGCGACCGCATCGCTACTCTCGTTTCTTTGTCGTTGACTCCACTCCGCATTGACGAGATTCTCGAAATCCGTCCTGAGATTGACCAAGTAGATATAAAGGGTAAGGCTATCCTCTTCGAGAGCGGTATCTATGCCAAAATCCCTACTGACATGCCTGAGAAACTTGCACTCTCTGCACTGGACGTTGCAGGTGCTCCTGCACAGACCGCAAAACTCTGCCAGTATGGTCAGAATGTTGTCATCCTCGGTGCCGGTGGCAAATCGGGTATGCTTTGCTGCTACGAGGCTAAGAAACGCGTAGGCGTAACGGGTAAGGTTATCGGTCTTGCCAACTCTCCAAAATCTACAAACCGTATCAAGGAACTTGGTTTCTGCGATGTTGTAGAGTCTGTTGCAGGCAAAACTCCTGCCGAGATTTATGAACTGGTAAGCAAACTTACCAACGGCAAGATGGCTGACGTTACAATCAACTGCGTCAACGTTCCTGACCAGGAGATGACCGCAATCCTCTGCACGAAGGATGACGGCGTTGTATATTTCTTCTCAATGGCTACCAGCTTCACCAAGGCTTCACTCGGTGCTGAAGGTATCGGTGCTGACGTTAACATGATTATGGGTAACGGCTACACCAAGGGTCACGCTGAGTTCACTCTTCAGGAACTCCGCGAGAGCGAGAAACTCCGCAAGATTTTCGAGGAGTTGTACGCATAATGCATATTCTTTAGTTCAAAGCCCCGAAAGGGCGGCATAGTATAGCACAGGGCGCAAGCCCTGTGTGGTTACGCCAAATAACTAAAGCCCAGTAAGGGCTACATAATCACACATAACTAAAAAATATCATTATGGCATCTAACAGAAAACAACTTTTTCCAAATGTCACTGACGAGCAGTGGAATGACTGGCATTGGCAGGTGCGCAACCGCATTGAGACATTGGAAGACCTCAAGAAATACATCAAACTGACCGCTGAGGAGGAAGAGGGTGTCCGCGAGTCGCTGAAATCCCTCCGTATGGCTATCACCCCATACTACCTCTCACTCATCGACCAGAATAATCCACACGACCCTGTCCGCAAACAGTGCATCCCTACCATCAAGGAGTTGCACCGTGCAGAGGCAGACCTTCTCGACCCACTTCACGAGGACTCTGACTCTCCTGTTCCCGGACTTACGCACCGTTATCCAGACCGTGTGCTCTTGCTCATCACTGACATGTGTTCAATGTATTGCCGTCACTGCACCCGCCGTCGTTTCGCAGGTCAGAAGGATGCTGACAATCCAATGGACAACATTGAGAAGGGTATCGAGTATATAGCACGCACGCCACAGGTTCGCGACGTGCTTCTTTCGGGTGGTGACGCTCTTATGGTGTCAGACGACCGTCTTGAGTATATCATCAAGAAACTCCGTGCCATTCCTCATGTGGAGGTTATCCGCCTTGGCTCACGTACCCCTGTGGTTTGCCCTCAGCGTATCACGCCTGAGCTCTGCAACATGCTCAAGAAGTACCACCCATTCTGGTTGAACACGCATTTTAACCACCCACAGGAGATTACCGAGGAGTCGGCAGCAGCATGTGCACGCCTTGCAGACGCAGGTATTCCATTGGGCAACCAGACAGTGCTTCTTCGTGGCATCAACGACTGCACACATATAATGAAGAAGCTCGTTCAGGGGCTTGTCAAGATTCGTGTGCGTCCTTATTATATCTACCAGTGCGACCTTTCAATGGGTATCGAGCATTTCCGTACGCCGGTATCAAAGGGTATCGAGATTATCGAGGCTCTTCGTGGTCACACCTCCGGCTATTGTGTGCCAACATTCGTTGTGGATGCTCCCGGCGGTGGCGGCAAGACTCCAGTCATGCCAAACTACGTTATTTCGCAGTCGCCTAACCGTGTGATTTTGCGTAACTACGAGGGTGTAATCACTACCTATACCGAGCCTACAGACTACAAGGAAGAGTGCCATTGCCCAGATTGCGAGAACCGCAAGTATGAGGGTGTTGAGAAACTCCTTGCGGGCAAGCAGCTCTCAATCGAGCCAGCAGACCTGGAACGTCACGAGCGTAATAAGAAATAACTGTATTAAGTTTATTATATTTTTTGTGGGGGCAGCCGATTTCGGCTGCCTTTTTTATGTCCTCAATTTGTAATGTGGACTTAACAAACCGGATTCGTATTTGTAATGTGGACTTAACAAATAGCTTGTAAAATTGTTAGGTGGACTTTACAAAAAACTTACGGAAATGTTTGGTGGTATTAACAATTTGTTGTATCTTTGCACCCGAAATTAAATGCAGATATTATGGAGTCATTGGTTAGACGCAACAAAATGCTTATCGCACACACCAGCACTAAAATGGTTAGGTCTATTATGGATGAAATCAATTGGGACAATCGTTTGATTTCTATCCGCGGGGCAAGGGGAATAGGTAAGACGACCCTAATGCTGCAATATCTGAAAATCAATGGAATAGACTATAAACAAAGTTTGTATGTGAGTCTTGACGGAGGTTATTTCACCCAGCATTCCCTGATTGAATTTGCAGAAGAGTTTTATGTCCGAGGGGGAAAGCATCTCTTTTTGGACGAGGTGCATAAATATCCAACCTGGAGTAGGGAGGTCAAGGAAATCTATGACAATTTTCCTGAGCTGAAACTGGTTTTGAGTGGCAGTTCTGTCCTCAACATACTGAATGCTGATGCTGATTTGTCACGAAGGTGTCTGCCATACGAGATGCAGGGGCTTTCGTTCAGAGAGTATCTTTGGCTTGTCAAGAACATTAGAATTGAGCCTGTCTCGTTGGATGATTTGCTTAACCATGGCGATGAGTTTTGCGATATGGTGAATGAGAAATGCCGTCCTTTGGAGTTTTTCGATGATTATCTTGAGAATGGTTACTATCCTTTTGTCTTGGAAGGCAAACGTGACTATCAGACCAGATTACAGTCGGTTATTGACTTTATTCTTGAGGTGGAATTGCCTTTGCATTGCGGTGTTGAGGTTGGGAATATTCGTAAAATCAAGAGTCTCCTTACCATTCTTGCGTCAAATGTTCCAATGCAGGTTGACATCTCCAAACTTTCTGTTGCGATTGGCACTTCAAGGCAGACGGTATTGTCTTACCTTCAGTCACTGAAAAGGGCAAGGCTAATCAACCTTCTTTATTCAGACGAGAGTTCTCTCAAGAAAATGCAGAAACCTGATAAAATCTATCTTGAGAATACTAACATTGCTGACGTGTTGAGTCTTGCCGCTCCTAATACAGGTACTCTGAGGGAAGCTTTTTTTGTTAATCAACTTATGTATAAGCACAGTGTAGAATACAGCAGTAAAGGTGATTTCAGGATTGATGGCAAATATACCGTAGAGATTGGCGGCAAAAGCAAGGGTGGCAAGCAGATTGCCAATGTGGAAAACGGTTTTATTGCGGCTGATGACGTTGAGTATGCCTACGGGAATAAAATTCCGCTTTATGCTTTTGGGTTTTTGTATTGATCCTTTTCAACATCGGATAATCGCAATCAATATTTACGTAATCTGAGGAGACCGCCATAGACCCAAACCTGACCAAGGATGAGCGTGAAGTGTATTCTCCTCACTCCCCCTTTTGATTTGTTATAGACCTTTATCGGCTCTATAATGTTTCGTGTGATAACTTTGTATGCAAACTCAAAGCGCTGTAGGCGCGACATAAATCAGCCCAGGGTGTAAACCCTGGGTAACAAGGCATTACCTATAAGGTATTCCCCTCCTTGGGGAGGGGGCAGGGGGTGGGGAGTATCCAATTCAGTGAATAAACTCACTCAATTCGTTATAGAACCAATAATAACTTGGTACAATCTTATTTTTATATCATAATGCAACCCCTGTAAAATTAATAACGATTTACCATTGTTAATTCAAATCCCGTCACACCACCCCTCTCTGCGACTAATCC
>JAKSNS010000039.1 GCA_024399545.1 Paludibacteraceae bacterium | reverse complement strand
TTTCAATAATTTCACCTAAAAACTTGCACCCCCCTCTCAAAAAAAAGAGATAGTAAATTATTGTCATAGTTAATATTTAGTTCACTTCATCCGCAGGTTTCAGTTCGGTACAAATTTTCTCATTTAACAGAGTTCACTAATCAGGATTTCTTGACATCTGAAAATAAAAAAGACAAGGACATTTCTGTGCCTTGCCTTCCGCTGAGTGATATTCGATTGTGATTTACCTTCTGAATATCAATGTCGTATATATGTTTTTTTATTTATGCCATTTCCTTTCTGACGGGACATAAAAAAGGGTACGACATTTGATTATCGTACCCTTCATATAGAAGATTTGCTATATTACTTGACTTCCTCGAAATCAACGTCTGTCACGTTGTCAGAGTTGTTGCCACCTTGGTTGTTGCATGAGCCGTTGTTGCCGCAGTTGCAGTCAGGACCTGGCTGAGCATTGCCCTGTTGTGCGTTGGCAGCGTTGTACATATCCTGTGAGGCTGCGTGGAAGGCGGTGTTGAGTGCCTCCATGGCTTTGTCGATAGCCTCGATGTTCTGGTCTTTGTGGGCAGTTTTGAGTTGCTCAAGCGCACTTTCGATAGGGGCTTTCTTGTCAGCAGGGAGTTTGTCGCCAAGTTCCTTGAGTTGTTTCTCTGTCTGGAAAATCATACCGTCAGCCTGGTTGAGTTTGTCGATGCGCTCACGTTCCTTCTTGTCAGCCTCGGCATTTGCCTCTGCCTCAGCCTTCATACGCTTGATTTCGTCCTCAGAGAGACCTGAAGAAGCCTCGATGCGGATTGACTGCTCCTTGCCTGTGGCCTTATCTTTGGCAGAAACCTTGAGGATACCGTTAGCGTCGATGTCGAAAGTAACCTCGATTTGAGGGACTCCACGAGGGGCGGCAGGAATGCCGTCGAGGTGGAACATGCCAATCTGCTTGTTCTGTGCAGCCATTGGACGCTCGCCCTGGAGGACGTTGATTTGTACGGATGGCTGGTTGTCGGCAGCTGTAGAGAACACCTCGGATTTCTTGGTAGGGATTGTGGTGTTAGCGTCGATGAGTTTGGTCATCACACCGCCCATTGTCTCAATACCGAGGGAGAGTGGGGTGACGTCGAGGAGGAGGACATCCTTAACCTCGCCGGTGAGGACAGCACCCTGGATGGCAGCACCTACGGCTACAACCTCGTCTGGGTTGACACCCTTGGAAGGGGTTTTGCCGAAGAAGTTCTTTACCAGCTCCTGGATTGCAGGGATACGGGTTGAACCACCCACGAGGATAACCTCGTCAATATCTGATTTAGAGAAACCTGCGGCATTCAGCGCATTCTCGCATGGAGGGAGGCAAGCCTGGATGAGACGGTCGGCAAGAGACTCGAATTTGGCACGGGTGAGTGTCTTTACGAGGTGCTTAGGCACACCGCCTACAGGCATTATGTAAGGGAGGTTGATTTCGGTAGAGGCAGAGCTTGAGAGTTCGATTTTTGCCTTTTCGGCGGCCTCTTTGAGACGCTGCATTGCCATAGGGTCCTGACGGAGGTCTGCGCCCTCGTCTTTCTGGAACTCGTCGGCGAGCCAGTCGATGATTACGTGGTCGAAGTCGTCACCACCAAGGTGTGTGTCGCCGTTGGTTGACTTAACCTCGAAGACGCCGTCACCGAGTTCGAGGATAGAGATATCGAAAGTACCACCACCGAGGTCGAATACGGCAATCTTCATATCCTTGTTGGACTTGTCAAGGCCGTAAGCGAGTGCGGCGGCAGTAGGCTCGTTGACGATACGGCGGACGGTGAGGCCTGCTATCTCGCCAGCCTCCTTAGTTGCCTGACGCTGAGCATCGGAGAAGTATGCAGGGACAGTGATGACAGCCTCGGATACAGACTGACCGAGGTAGTCCTCAGCGGTTTTCTTCATCTTCTGGAGAATCATGGCTGAGATTTCCTGTGGGGTGTAGAGGCGGCCGTCGATGGCTACGCGAGGGGTGTTGTTGTCGCCCTTGCGCACCTCGTAAGGCATACGAGAGATTTCGTTCTGTACACGGTCGTAGGTTTCGCCCATGAAACGTTTGATGGAATATACTGTGTTCTTAGGGTTAGTCACGGCCTGACGCTTGGCAGGGTCGCCCACCTTGCGTTCGCCGCCTTCGATGAAGCCGACGATTGAAGGGGTGGTGCGTTTGCCTTCAGAGTTAGTGATTACGGTAGGTTCGTTACCTTCCATTACTGCGACGCAGGAGTTTGTGGTTCCCAGGTCAATACCAATTATTTTTCCCATATTATTGTTAGTTGTTTATTATCGTTTGCCATTTAACCATCAAAGGGTGTGCCAGCGTCCTACTGTTTGCCATAAGGTGGAAATAGTGACAATATTGACAGAAAAAAGGGATTTGTTGCTGACAACGTGGCACAAAATATGACACGGAGTGATTTGTCGGTTGCCAACAAGCTTTTTTCGGGTCATTATTGCGTGGTAAAAATTTTCGTCATAAAATGGTTGTTGTCTAAAAAAATATTCGTATCTTTGCAACCAATATAAAAATGTGTCGTCAATAGAGGTGTAACATAACCGAAGAAACACTGTATCAGGTAATTCATAAAAAAAAAGACTATGAAGAAAAGTTTAAGGTATCGTTTTCACAGTGGGAAAAACTGGAAGTTTTTCTATTACTCGAAAAATATCGCAAGGCGGCTTGTGCCAAGATGGGTTTATAATCTTGTTTTTCCGTTGAGGTGCAAATGCCTGATGAAAGGTCAGAATATGGAGTACCTGATGGACCGTGTGAATTACTATTGCAAATTGGACGAGGAGAGGGAGTTGCCTACCGAAGTAGGTGCGATGTCGAGGATAAAGGACGGTCATCCAGCGGTGTACTACCATGATTTTTTCAGGACTCACCGTTTCTTCGGCAAGGAAATGCGTGGGGCAATGTTGCCAGGCGACATAACGTATGTACCTGATTTCCCCACGTTTTTGAAGAGCCGTCCTATAAAAGGGGACAACAGGAATTCGGTGGTGCTGAAACTTTGCAGGGTGCGTCACTTCGTATTCCTGAAAGACACAATAAAGTTCGAGGATAAGGAAGACAAGGTGATATTCAGGGGAGGAGTCATCCAACCTCATCGCCGTCTTTTCATGCAGAAATTTTTTGGGCATCCCCTGGTTGACGCATGTGAGGTAACGAAACGACCTTCGTCTAACCCGCCAGAGTGGAAACGCCCGCCTATGACATTGTATGACCATCTGAAATACAAATTCATAATGTCTTTGGAGGGGAATGACGTGGCGTCAAACCTCAAATGGGTGATGTCGTCGAACAGTATCGCCGTAATGCCAAAGCCAACGTATGAGACTTGGTTTATGGAGGGGCGGTTGATACCAAACTACCATTACATAGAGATTAAGCCTGACTATTCTGATTTTGAGGAGCGTATCAAGTATTATATTGAGCATACAGACGAGGCAAACGAGATTATCAAGCATGCGCATGAGTATGTGGCGCAATTCATGGACAGGCGGCGGGAAGATTTGCTGGAAATCCTTGTCATGAAGAAATATCTGAAGATGACGAAACAGGTATGAACATTACGCTGGAGGATAGGTCGAAAGTGTAGTTGCGCATAATAGTGTAGTGCAAAGGCAAGGTGCTTTTTTAATATTAGGCAGTTGGAAAAAATCGGTTTCTTGTCCGTACATCCTTCGGTGCTGCTCCGTTGGGGGTAGGTTTTTTTTCTGTTTTTTTGCCGTTAGCTTTGTGGGGTGCATTAAGATTTATTAGCCATTTTACTCAATTAACTCAATTAACTCAATTAATTTGGGATATACCATTCGATTTTTTAATAAATGAGGCTCTATAATGAATTGAGTGGGTTTATTCACTGAATTGGATTCTCCCCACCCCCTGCCCCCTCCCCAAGGAGGGGAATACCTTATAGGTAATGCCTTGTTACCCAGGGTTTACACCCTGGGCTGATTTATGTCGCGCCTACAGCGCTTTGAGTTTGCATACAAAGTTATCACACGAAACGTTATAGAGCCGTTATTATTTCATTATAACTAAATGAACGGGTAACACATAGTGCCCATTTTTTGAAAATAGTTGCGTGATTGTTTTGCCAATACGAATATATTATGTAAATTTGCAGTCTCACTTCGGAATTGCATAAATAATATGGAGTTTATTGAAAGACAGATGGTTGGTGTTATGCGGAAGGCAGAGGTGGAATGATATGAAAGGATAGAACAGGAGGAAAAATCACCCCCAAGTTTTCAGGTGAAATTATTGAAATCGTTTGAGAGGTAATTTTACGATTTTCTGTTTTTTATGGTACGGTAGGGCTTGCTCTTTTCTTGCTCTTTTGTGTTATTGGTTTTGTGTGGAAATTTCAATAATTTCAATAATTTCACCTGAAAAGTTGGGGGTGGGTTTTTATCCGTCTTGCCTTTTATAGAATAAGATAAATGGTCAGTTATCCGACATCAGTTGGTTTAAGGAGAGAAAGATGATTCCGAATAGTGAATAATATTCCAAAAAATTTTGCCAGTTCAGAAATTTGTTGTAATTTTGCAGCAGATTAATAACGCACATATAGACTAATGTTTTTGCCTATGGAATAGACACATAAATTAGGATGCACATCATAGAATAGAAATAAGCGAAGTAGCTTTTACTGGTTATTCTGAAACTTGGACACTTTCAGTTAATCTACCCAGAGTAAAGCGACGGCGCTCTCGTCAGTTTTGGCGTGGGCTTTGCTCGTTGTAATTGGGTAGATTAGGTAGTCCAAGACCTCAGAATAACCAATGAAGACACAAGTTCCACGCTTTTTTTATGTGCATTTGCGGACGGAACTAATTCAATAATTCCAAATCAAAAAACCGACGAGCCGATGGGATATAACAGGCAATTAACAAAATGAAAAGAAAGAGTTTGTTATTTGGTTTGATGACATTATCTTTGTTGTTGACTGGATGTTGCCTTATTATGCCCAAATATAGGACAAGTACTATTACCATAAATGCAAGTCCTTCGACAGCTCAAATCAGTCTCGCCAATAGCGGCAAGTTGATAGGAACAGGAACAGCCACTGTGTCTTTTGATTGCAAAGATGATAAAGGTGATTATTATGCCATTACCATACAAGCAGACGATTATCACCCAAAAACAATAAAAATATACAATCAAAGGTATAATTACACGGAAAACGTTACCTTACAGAAGATAAAACATACAAAAGTACAAGTAATAACAGAACCATCTGATGCAGAAATATATTACAAAAAAAGTGGTAATCTGGCAGGAACTGGTAGTTGTTCGTTAGATTTCTCGGAAAACGATGCTTCAAGCACATATTATGAATTAGTCATAAAGGCACCTTATTACTATGACAAAACAGTCAACGTTTATAAAGGCGATGGCACGAAGCAGATTTCTTTGATGCGTAAGCCAATAAAAACAATTGTTACTATTCCAGAGGATGCTGATATATCAATAAACAATGAAGTAGTAGCGAGAGGAAATTACGATATTGATTTTGAGAGTAGGGATAAAGTTCTTGTAACGCTCTCTCGCATAGGATATGAAACTGAGATTTTTGCGCTTCTAAAAAGTAATCCCCAACAAACTATTACGTATGAATTAGAGAAAGATGAGGCATACGAAAATTCGGAAGGAGGAGAAAGTGCTTCTCAATATGCAAATAAGTGGGTGCCAATAAAGATAAGGAAAGGGTTGTCTGAAGATGAGGCTTGGTTGAGAATGATTAGTATAGTAAGGGAGCATTTCGAGCAAATTGAGAAAACGGACAAGACTTCGGGATGGATAAAAACGTTTCCTGTTATAACGCCATACAAAAAATCAGATGTTAGAACGACCCTTGAAATAGTGCCAAGTTATTCTACAGGAGAAAAAGTTTATAAAGTCAGGCTATCTTTTGAAAAAAGGAAGAAAAACAGTGGAGATGATGGGTGGTCAACATACGAACGTCTAATGAAGCAATATAAAGACGTTATTCCAAATTTGTTAAATAGTGTCGGAGGAATGTGATTATGAGAAGAATTTGGTTTACAATAATACTATTGTTTTCTTTGTTATGCGTTCAGGCACAATATTATAGGAATGCAATTCATAAAACAGTAGTCGTTATTCCAGAAGATGCGGAAATCAGAGTTAACAATGAATTAATCGGCAAAGGAAGTTGTGATGTATCGTTTGAAGGTCGAGACAGAGTCCTTCTGACTTTTTCTTGCAATGGATATGAAAAAGCGACTTATTATTTACTGAAAAGCAATCCCGAACAGACTGTGACTTATCGTTTAGATCGTGATGAAGCTTACCTAAACTCGGATGGCGGTGAAAGTGCATCTCAATATGCGAACAGATGGGTGCCAATTGTCGTTAGGAAAGGAATGACTGATGATGAGGCATGGATGAGGATAGTGAGTATCATAATGGAATATTTTGAACATATTGAAAAAACTGACAAAAGTTCTGGCTGGATAAAAACATTTCCTACGATAACTTCATTCAAGGCTTCAGATGTCAGGACAACACTTGAATTAAGTCCAAGTTATTCAACTGGCACAAAGCAATACAAAGTTCGTCTGTATTTCGAGAAACGTAGAAAAAACAGCGGCGAAGAAGGTTGGGAAAGATACGATAGATTACTTAAAAAGTACAAGGATGTTATCCCCGACATATTAAGGTCAGTTGGTGGTGGAGTATAAGACAAACGAAAAAGGGCAGTCAAATTCTTGACTGCCCTTTCTTTTGCAATGAGATAATATTACTTGTTGCGTTCAACGTATGTGTTGTAACGCCATTTTGCGTTGTCCTCGGCAGCCTGGAAGAGTTCGTCAGCCTCGGCAGGGAACTGCTTCATGACAGAGGCGAAACGAACCTCGCCTTTGAGGAAGTCACGGAACTTGCTCCAGTCTGGCTCTTTTGAGTCGAGAGTGAATGGGTGCTCAGCCTCTGGGTTGAAGCGCCACAGATGCCAGTAACCGCACTCTACTGCACGACGCTCTTCCTCCTGAGCCTTGCCCATGCCTGCCTTCAGACCGTGGTTGATACAAGGAGCGTATGCGATGACGATTGATGGACCGTCGTAAGCCTCAGCCTCGCGGATAGCCTTCAAGCACTGAGCGTTGTCAGCACCCATAGCCACCTGTGCGGCATAAACATAACCGTAAGTGGTGGCAATCATGCCAAGGTCTTTCTTGCGGACACGCTTGCCGGCAGCTGCAAATTTGGCGATAGCACCTACAGGAGTTGCCTTTGAAGCCTGACCGCCAGTGTTAGAGTAAACCTCAGTATCGAGAACGAGGATGTTGACATTCTTGCCAGAAGCGATTACGTGGTCAAGTCCGCCGTAACCAATATCGTAAGATGCGCCATCACCACCGATAATCCACTGTGAGCGTTTTACGAGATAATGAGAGAGTTCAACGATTTGTTTGCAAGAGTCACAACCGCAAGCCTGGCACATAGGCACGAGTTTGTCAGCAATGCGGCGGCTTTCGTCAGCGTCGTTACGTTTCTCTATCCACTCGTTCATAAGGGCTTTCAACTCGTCAGAGCAGCAAGTGCAGGTCTGAGCCTTCTTCATGAGGTCAACGAGGCGAGCACGCATCTTGTCGTTGGCGAGGGTCATACCAAGACCAAACTCGCAGAAATCCTCGAACAATGAGTTAGCCCATGCAGGACCACGACCCTTGGCGTTTTTGGTATAAGGAGTTGAAGGAAGTGAGCCAGAGTAGATAGAAGAGCAACCAGTTGCGTTAGCAATCATCTGACGGTCACCGAACAACTGAGAGAGGAGTTTGACGTATGGAGTCTCGCCACAACCAGAGCAGGCACCTGAGAACTCGAACAGAGGAGTAGCGAACTGAGAGTTCTTCACGTTAGCCTTGATGTCAACCAAATCCTGTTTTGAAG
This sequence comes from Paludibacteraceae bacterium, assembly GCA_024399545.1. Taxonomy (GTDB): domain Bacteria; phylum Bacteroidota; class Bacteroidia; order Bacteroidales; family Paludibacteraceae; genus Aphodosoma. Next base: position 12,546 of record JAKSNS010000039.1, on the reverse strand, counting down.
CGACATTCTTAACACACCAATCCCAGTTTGCAGCCTCGGCACGTTCTTTTTCGAGAGTTGACATTGTGAGGGCTTTGCCGTTCTTGTTGCCAGGACAAACGTCAACGCAGTTGCCGCAGCTGAGGCAATCCATAACGCCGACCTGCATACGGAAACGCATACCCTTCATAGCAGCAGGAGCCTTGATTTCGGAAGTGGCGAACTTAGGGGCAGCAGCCATCTCTTTCTCATCGAGTACGAAAGGACGGATACAAGCGTGAGGGCAGACGTAAGCACACTTGTTGCACTGGATACAGTTGTCGGCATTCCATGCAGGAACGAAAGACATAACGCCACGTTTCTCGTAAGCAGCTGTACCTGAAGGGCAAGTACCATCCTCGTATCCCTTGAAGGCAGATACAGGGAGAGTGTCGCCATCCTGTGCTGTGATTACGCGCATCACATTATTTATATATTCAGGGTCGTTGTTAGCCTCTGTAGCCTCGTCAGGGAGATTAGCCCAAGCAGGGTCAACAGCCAGTTTGTGGTACTCGCCACCACGGTCAACGGCAGCATAGTTCTGGTTGACGACATCCTCGCCCTTCTTGCCGTAAGACTTCTGGATGAACTTCTTCATCTGCTCGATGGCAAGGTCAACAGGGATAACCTCTGTGATGCGGAAGAATGCAGACTGGAGGATAGTGTTAGTGCGGTTGCCCAAGCCTATCTCAATACCAATCTGAGTAGCGTTGATATAATAGACAGTGATGTTGTGCTGTGCGAAATAGCGTTTTACGCGGTTAGGCAACTTCTCAGCCAACTGTTTCTCGTCCCAGACAGTGTTCAAAAGGAATGTACCGTTGTCGCGCAAGCCTTTGGTTACGTCGTACATGCGGAGATACGCCTGTACGTGGCAAGCGACGAAGTTAGGGGTGTTTACGAGATAAGTTGAGCGGATTGGCGTATCGCCAAAACGGAGGTGCGAGCAGGTGAAACCGCCGGATTTCTTAGAGTCGTAAGAGAAATATGCCTGGCAATGCTTGTTTGTGTTGTCACCGATAATCTTGACAGAGTTCTTGTTTGCGCCTACAGTACCGTCTGCGCCAAGGCCGAAGAATTTAGCCTCGAACATACCATTCTCGTTCAACACCATCTCAGGCAGCTGAGGGAGAGAGGTGAAAGTGACATCATCGTTTATGCCGATTGTGAAGTCGTTCTTAGGCTCGTTCATCTTCAGGTTCTCATATACTGCGAGAATCTGGGCAGGGGTAGTATCCTTAGAACCAAGACCATAGCGACCGCCAACGATAGTGATGTCCTGACCTTTGAGAGCCTCGACAACGTCAAGATATAGAGGCTGACCCTGAGCTCCTGGCTCTTTGGTACGGTCAAGCACTGCAATACGCTTAACAGTCTTAGGCAGAGCACCGAGGAAATGTTTAACGGAGAATGGACGGTAGAGGTGAACAGCCACGAGACCTACCTTCTCGCCCTTGGCCATGAGGTAGTCAATCATCTCGCGGGCAGCCTCTGTTGCAGAACCCATGCAGATTATTACACGGTCAGCATCCTGTGCGCCATAGTAGTCGAAGAGGTGATACTGACGGCCTGTGATTTTGGCAATCTCGTCCATGTAAGCCTGAACGGTTTCAGGAACTGCCTCATAGAACTTGTTGCAAGACTCGCGATGCTGGAAGAAGTGGTCAGGGTTCTCAGCCATACCACGTGATACAGGATGTTCAGGAGAGAGGGCGCGTGCGCGGAACTCGGCAAGTGCTTTCTGGTCGATGAGACCTGCAAGGTCTTCGTTCTCAAGCATCTCAATCTTCTGAATCTCGTGCGAGGTGCGGAAACCGTCGAAGAAGTTGATGAAAGGAATGCGGCTCTTGATTGTCGCGAGGTGGGCAACGCCTGCAAGGTCCATAACCTCCTGGACAGAACCCTCAGCCAACATTGCGAAACCTGTCTGGCGGCAGGACATAACGTCCTGATGGTCACCGAAGATACAGAGAGCGTGAGAAGCCAAAGTACGTGCGGAAACGTGGAAGACGCAAGGCAGCATCTCGCCGGCAATCTTGTACATATTAGGAATCATCAGCAGAAGACCCTGAGAGGCGGTGTAAGTTGATGTGAGAGCGCCAGCCTGCAACGAGCCGTGAACGGCACCTGCGGCACCTGCCTCAGACTGCATCTCCTGCACAAGGACAGTCTCGCCGAAAATGTTCTTACGTCCCTGGGCAGCCCATTCGTCAATGTACTCAGCCATTGTCGATGATGGGGTGATAGGGTAGATTGCGGCAACTTCAGAGAACATATACGAGATATGTGCTGCTGCCTGGTTGCCGTCACAGGTAATGTATTTCTTTTCTTTCATATTGATTATATATTGCCAGATTAGAATGGAAGGTCTTCTTTATACTTGTCGGATTCTGACTCGTTGGCAGTAGGAGTAGTAGGAGCAACAGGAGCGTTGACAGCAGGCTGTGGAGCGGCTGGTTGAGTGTATGCAGGTTGCTGATACTGAGGCTGCTGATATTGCTGCTGCTGGTACTGTGGCTGTTGATACTGTGCGGGTTGCTGGTAGTACTGTTGTTGTACGTTGTTAGGGGCGTCCATCATAGTGTAAGGTGGAATGTCTGGCATACTTGTCGGACGAGGACCCACAACTCCTGGTTGAACGCGAGAGATGCGGTATGCGTTGAGGCGTGTGTACCAGCGCTCCATATACTTGGATGACTCAATGTCGTAAGCCACCTGCACATATTCGCCCACCTGTACGTTAAACTCGGCGATGCGGTCTGAGCCGAAAATGCGGAGACAAGCCTGGCGTGGATACTGGGTGTTCTCATTGTACTCGATGACGAACTCCTGGCAACTCCATTCGCGGCCACTGTTTTTACCAACGCCGCTTTGCACGGCGCATACTTCGATAATTCTTCCTTGGATGTCCATAATTGAACTGGGTTTTTGGGTTTATACAATGGATTATAAATATTTTGCAAAGGTACGGTTTTTTTTCGGGATATGCAACTATTTGAACCACTTTTTTACGGGAAAATCAAAACCTGTCTGGCGCATGAAATTATAGGTGGCAAGGTTCAGTCCTGCGGTGAATTTTCCCCAGTCAGGTTGGTTCTCTTCTGTATATGCAATCTCGTTGTTGGCAAAGTGGTTAGGGGTGTCTGTGATGTGCCGTGCGTTGTATAACTCAGGGTGTTGTCCTGAAGGGGAGTGGCATGTCATTGCGTAGCGGTGCCAGAATGCACTCTGGACGAGACCGTCTGCAAAAAGGTCGCGGACTGTGGATAATGAGTCGTAAAGTTCGGCGACACTCTGCGTCGGGAAGCCGTACATCAGGTAGGCGTGAACCATAATGCCGCAGTCGGTGAGATTGCGCAGAGACAGTCGGACAGAGTCTATCGTGACACCTTTGTTGATGAGTTTCAGCACACGGGGGGAGGCCACTTCAATGCCCCCGGAGACGGCAATACAACCTGCCCTGGCCAGCAGTTGGCAGAGTTCGGTGGTGAATGAGCGGTCGAATCGTATGTTTGTCCAGAAGGATACACGTAGGTTGCGGCGTAGAATCTCCTCTGAGAGTGCTTTCAGACGTGCGGGAGGAGCCGCCTCGTCGATGAAATGAAAGCCGCGGCAACCGGTCTCGGCTATGAACTGCTCCATAATGTCAACGACACGTGGAATATCGTGGGGAAAGAAGTTCCCGATATAGTCAAGGGTCGTGTCGCAGAAAGCGCATTTGTGCCAGTAACAGCCGTGGGCGAGCATCATTTTGTTCCATCTGCCGTCGCTCCAAAGGCGGTGCATAGGGTTGGTGGAGTCTGTGAAATTGAAGTACTTATCAAGCGGCAGACCTGTGGTCAGGCGTATCGGTTGCGTGATTGTGTATATTGAGTCTGTGTCGTGGTTGTCCATGTCGTGGCGGACGAGGTTGCCGTTTTCCCGTGAGATGGTGCGTATCAGCGGTTTGCTTTCGGCGATGTGGCGTATCGGAAGTTCGCCGTCATCGAAGCAGAGGTAGTCTATGTAGTCAAAAATAGCAGAGTCGGTGATTTGGCGCAATTCGGTGTTCACATAGCCTCCGCCCATTATTATGCGTGTGTCAGGATAACGGGTCTTTATGTGTCGTGCAATGTGCAGGGCTGTCAGGAGGTTGCCGGGAAAAGGGACGGAGAGACCTATATAATCATGGCTTTCGGTTTTCAGACGGTCGTCCAGCAATTCCAACATTATCCTCACGATTGGTGATACAGGTTTCCGGAGTTCCTTCTGTAGAATATCGAACGTGGGAAGGTAAGTGCATATCTTCTCGGCATAGCGTATGAACTGGAAATGTGGGTCAACGACCTCCAGCAGTTCGCAGATGTTTTTCATGAAGAGCGAGCAGAGGTGTTTCGCACGGTCTATTGTGCCGGATGTGCCGTAGTCCCACGACAATTCCTCTTCGTTGTCCAATCGTGGCATATCCTGCCAGAAAGCGAGTGAGGCATAGAGTGGCGCAAGTTCCGTGTCGTTGCCCCGCAGAAATGTTTTAACCTGCTCCACGTTCTCTATATAGAAAGATGCGTTGGCGATTATTGAGCGTTGGCGGCGGTTCAGTTTATGGTTTTCTGCCTCTGGGAATAGTACCGTCAGGCGTTCTTTGCTGAGGATGGTGTCAAGAAGCGTGATGCTGAGGTCGAACTGCGAAGTTTTTATCCCAACGGCATTCAGGTAGGCGGTGAGGTGGGTGGTTGAGGGGTAGAAAGTGTTAGGCTGGATGAGTGGCGGAAGTATGAGAAGCATGTTGAAAATATTTTCGGCAAAGATAGTTATTTTTTCGCAGAAAAGTTGTATTTTTGCAGAAAAGTTTTTCGTTATGAGATTATTGGTTATCGTGGGGCCTACGGCGACAGGGAAAACGGCTGTTGCCACAAGGGTTGCCGCACGCCTCGGCGGTGAGGTTATCAGCGGAGACTCACGGCAGGTCTATCGTGGCATGGACATAGGCACGGGCAAAGACCTCTCTGAGTATATCGTTGACGGAGTGGAGATTCCGTATCATCTGATAGACATTGCGCCGACAGGATATAAGTACAACCTCTATATGTTCCAACGTGATTTTAACGCTGTCTATAGCGACATCGTGTCTCGTGGCAAACAGCCCATTCTGTGCGGAGGTACGGGGTTGTATATTGAAGCGGTGCTTGGGGGGTATCAGTTACTGGAAGTGCCTGTCAATGAGGCATTGCGTAAAGAACTTGAGAATATGGACAATGAACGGTTGAAGGCTCGGCTGTTGGGTTATCCCAACTACAAGCCGCACAACATCACTGACTTTGCCAACCGCCGGCGTCTTGTGCGTGCCATCGAGATTGAGGATTATTATGCTAACAACGTGGCTCATGGTGTTGACGTGCCTGAGATTGAGCCTGTGATTTACGGCATAGACATTCCCCGTGACTTGCGCCGTGAGAGAATCACCGCCCGTTTGGACAGACGTTTGGACGAGGGTATGGTTGACGAGGTGCGCGGATTGATTGCCGGTGGGGTCAAACCGGAGGATTTAATCTACTACGGACTGGAGTATAAATACGTCACGCAGTACGTCACAGGCGAGCTGGAATTTGCGGAAATGCGCCGTCTTTTGGAGATTTCTATCCATCAGTTCGCCAAAAGACAGATGACTTGGTTCCGTGGAATGGAGCGAAGAGGTTATAAAATAGAGTGGATTGATGGTACTTCGGACGTTGAAGAACGTGTCAATCAGATACTTGAAAATTTTTTGAAAAAAAGTGCCGAAACATTTGGTGGGTAACGAAAAAAGCCGTACCTTTGCACCGCAATTGAGAGAGAGGCGAAAACCTCCGGAAATCAAGAGCAACGGGATGTAGCACAGTCCGGTTAGTGTACCTGGTTTGGGACCAGGGGGTCGCGAGTTCGAATCCCGCCATCCCGACAAAAGACCGAGAGTTTCTTTTTGAAACCTTCGGTTTTTTTTGTTTTCGTCCTGCATCCCAAATCTGGCAAAACATTATGCTGGGACAACCCTAATTGCTGGTTCAAATAATAACCAAAAAGAAACAGAAGCCATCCCTAAAGTTCATCTAATGGGTGGCTATTTTTTATCAAACACGCCCCTAAAATTACATCGTCAAATTTTTCATATAAAAAATTTGGATTTTTTCGTTGCAATATCAGAAAAAAGTCGTACCTTTGCACTCGGCTTGGGACACTCTCGGGCTTAAGGTAAGTTCTATAAATTCACCGTTAGGTGAAACAGATTAAGTAACAATAAACTTTTTGGTTTTTAGAAGTTTCTTTTTGATAAATCACGCTGCACCTCGGCAAATGAGCAAGCTCTTTGCTATCGGTTTGCAGTAATTTTGGCATCTTGCTGATTTTGCTAAAGCGACTTCCTTCGCACAGCAATCTGCCTAAAAACAAACTTCAAAAACACTCAAAATGAATTTATAGAACCCCCTTAATAAAATACCACCGTTTAATCATTAAAAATATGCTCAAAGAAGGATTTGACCCAAAAAGCGTTAACCTCACCGAGTTTGAATCAAAATTCTCGGAAACAACTTTCTTGTCAAGCCTAAAAAAAGACGCTAAAAAACTCGGCGAAGAGAAAGTCTATGACGCACTGAAACTGTTCCATTGCTACAAATCTGCTAAAACGCCAGTGTTTGCAAAAACCACTATAGCAGGGGCTTTGGGATATCTGACATCTGATTATGACATCATACCTGACTCTCTGCAGGTTTACGGAATGATTGATGACATAGCCATCATTGACAGGGCACTTGACGAAGTCAAAGGACACATTGACGAGCAAATTGAAGTTGAAGCAAGACAGACTCTTAAAGCAATATTCTGATTTTCCCGTCACATTACCGAAAATAGTATAACCCATTAAACCACTACAACTATGAAAAACAAGTATGCCGGCACCCAGACCGAAAAAAACCTGGAGGCTGCTTTCGCAGGCGAAAGCCAAGCTCGTAACAAATACACCTATTTCGCTTCAAAGGCAAAAAAAGACGGCTTTGAACAGATAGCCGAACTCTTCCTGAAAACTGCCGACAACGAAAAAGAACACGCAAAACTTTGGTACAAAGAGCTTCACGATGGAGTTGCCTCAACCCCCGAAAACCTCAAAGACGCTGCTGAGGGCGAGAACTACGAATGGACTGACATGTACGAAGGCTTTGCTAAAACCGCCGAGGCTGAAGGCTTTCAGGAACTCGCAAAAAAATTCCGCATGGTAGCAGCCATCGAAAAACGCCATGAGGAACGCTACCGCGCACTCCTCAAAAACATTGAAACCTCACAGGTTTTCCAACGTTCGGATGTTAAAATCTGGGAATGCCGTAACTGCGGACACATCATCATCGGCACAACCGCCCCTGACAGTTGCCCAGTCTGCGACCACCCACAGGCGTACTTCGAGATTAATGCGAACAACTTCTAATCACATAAACCAAGACCGCCGTTATTTCAGAGAAACAACGGCGGTCTTATTTTCATCAGACATCACTCGCCATAAAATTCATAAAACCCATCATACAACCTACTCCTACGGCTAATATTCAGACTAAATATTATTGCCTTTTCGACAAAGAAACGCCGCAAATTCAATGAGTAACGACATTTTCATTATCTCAGAAAATCCCCCACTTTCTCACCAACCTAAGCAGCCATGTTGGAATTAACGACACAAGGAACATCAGCAATTTATTCCAAAACCAAGGGATTGTCACGTCTGCCCTCCCTCTGAACATCGCTTTTACCGCATGTTTCGCCAGATACTCAGGCTTGACAATATACCCTAATGCCAAACCTACCTTCGTCGCACTCTTGTTGATGCTATACAACCCAGTGTCAACAGCCCCAGGGCGCACGCACGTCACGATAACCCCCTTTTGTCTCAACTCAATATGCACAGACCTTGAAAATGCCGAGAGGAACGCCTTTGTGCCTCCATAGGTGCCAAGTCTCTGTACAGCAATCCTATTCGTTATAGAACTCATATTCAGCACATAACCTTTTCCCCTTGCCACCATATCCTTGGCAAAATAATATAGCAGCATCGCAGGCGTGTTCATGTGAAGGTTGAAAATCAACTTGTTGAAGCCCTCTGAGTCATCCAAGAAATCCCTGTCATGATAAACGCCGGCATTGTTTATCAACACCTCAACCTCATACCCCGCACATCTTTCGTAAAGTTCCTTTGCGGATTCTGGTCTTCCAAGGTCACAAACCATCGGCACAACCTCCACACCAGTGAACTCACCCTTCAACTCCTGCGCCTTTATATTTACAGCCTCTTCGTTGCTGACTATTATCACATTATAACCACGACGAGCCATCACTCGCGCATACTGAAAACCAATGCCTGAACTGGCTCCTGTCACCAATGCGTATCTGCTCATTTCCCAAAAAGTTCGTTATACCGTTTGTCTATATTTTCAAATTTCTCCTTGAAACACTCGAAAAAGCCTTTAGTGTCCTTCGTAATAATAGGGTTCTTAACCTCTAAGCCCTCAATCTTTTTGAAGTTATAAGCACCGTTCACACGCCATCCCCAATCGTCCAAAAAGCCTATATCAAAAGCATCCACGGGACAATAGAACGAACAACGCATACACATCTGGCAGTCATGGTGGAACTTAATATTACCCTTCTTGTCTTTATAAATATTATGCTTAGGGCAACTTTTTATACATAACTCGCAACCTATGCACTTCTTCATATCCACCTTGTAAAGGAAGGAATTGACATCTCCGGCAATGTACTGGAAAGGAGCGACAACCGTTGTGACCACTTTAGGCCAAAGCTTATAAGGTTTGAGGTTTGGAATACAGTTAAGAACCTCATACACAAGTATTTTTAACAGTTTCTCGTTCATCCCGAACATTTCCTTGATAAGGTAATCGTCATACCTGAAATGTATGTTGTAGGGCATGCAGAAGTGGTACTCGTTCTCAATCCTCACCTTGTCTTTGCGCAGTTTTTGCAAAACGAACTTGGACGACGCATCATTCTCATGATACGACTCACCCGAGTTTTTATATATGAAAACTCGCTGACCTTCAGGGAATTTTTGCTTTTTCAAGAAACGCAAAAAAGGCCAAGGTGTCGCAAAACCGTAAATCGGATGTCCCAACCCTATAATATCGTAAGGCGAGAAATCCAATTTCTCCTCGTTCATAGGATCAATCTCGTATGTCGTGACACAGCACCCCTCCCTTTCGAGACTCTCACGCAATTTCCCTGTAACAAAACGCGTGTTGTAAGTTCCTGTAAAATATAGCAATAAGATGTTCATATAATTTTTTTGATTGTCGAGACGCTTATACTTCAAGCGCATGACACACTTCTTCCATATCAGGAAGTATAGTGATGATAAAATAATAACTTGATACAAATATGAAGTTTATCTTGTCCCGCTTTTACTCATTTTGTTGCATGTTTTAGATAAACTGTGCTGCGCCTCAGAAAATGAGCAACCTCTTGCATCCGGTTTGCAGCAGTTTTAGCCCGCCACGTCCTCCGTCGCAATCGAGTATTGCTCCCCTCGCTGCGGCAGCTTTGCTAAAAAAGCAAAGCTATATATACCTTGCTACGCCTTCTTCACAACATCAAAACAGGATAACAATCTGAGCAAAATCGTGCCAAGTTATTATTTCATTAAAAAAGCCCGCAATTTGTACCCTATACACGCATTGGTGTTTTTTCAAGCAGTGATTTATCAGCGAGTTATAGAAGTTTTTAGTTTGTTATTTTATACAGAATGTATAGGTGCGCACCCTATATTAACCACAAATATCTATAATGGATGTGCAAGAATTTCGATTAATCGTATAGCATTTTTAGTATTCTATGCAAAAAACGCATAGGTAATTATGGGATTTATACGCAAAATCGCCACATATAGCTATAAATTCATCTATATTAGGATGATTTGTATAGGATCTAAAATGCGGTATTCTTTATTTCATCATCACTAAAGTCTGTAATTCTTCGTTTCGGCTACAAAGATACGGGATTTTTTGCATATATCCAAGTTTTTCAGAAAATATTTTCGCACAATTTTCAGGTACTAAAAAATCAGTTAACAACACATCTGAACGTTTGTCCATTGATTCTTACTAAATACACGCCTGACTTGACAGTTATTATTTCACATGACGATTTTATATTACTAGAAATAATCAGACGACCTGCCACATCATAAATATCAGCTCTTTCGTCAGCGGCATTCTCTATGATAATGTTCCTCGCATTGCTGTATGCTGAGATTAAGGAACTTGCAGGATCATCGTATTCTTTGAATCTTGCTGTATAAGTGGCAACGTCTGTCACGATGATTTCGCGTGACATTGCAGTGTCTCCATCGTCCCAGCCAACGAAAATGAATCCTTCCTCTGGTGTGGCAGTGATGGTTACTATTGTCCCTTCCTCGTATGTGCCAGTACCTGTCGTAGTACCCATTTCATGATGGTCTGATGTCACGGTTATGTGGTAAGGACCTTCATTCTCAGCGAATATGCCTCGCATCATCCAACTATGGTAGTCGCCTTGCTCTGCGATATTTATCCAAGAGCCGGATTTGTTGTCATACGCCCATGAGCCATCGACATTTCCTCTGAATAATGAACAATTTATATATGAAATACCGTGACTATATGCGGTAATCGTAATCCATAAAGACCTCGTGCGGTCAACAGGAACAGGTTTCGACAGGTGGACAGTCTTCCACGAAGGTCTATCGTCTGTTGTTCCGCCTGATGGTGGGGCATACCTTCTCCAGTAAGACAACGTGTCAATTGATGCAGGGATGCTGTCTGGGGCTGTTGAAGAGCCATAATATGCTCGGACTACGTATTCTCCTTGATCAATCATAAACGCCTGTACGCTTTCGAGTTGGCGATGTGGGGCAATTGATGCTGAATCCAAACGGATGGCCCATTTTACAGAGTCAATGTTACCAATTGAGGTCAGATAAACCACATCATTATGACAAAAACCAACAGTGTCGCTATTGATACGAGTGCATCGTGCGGTGTGCGTAACATTACCTCCGTTGGCAATGAACAGAAATGGATTGAGATATAGGTTAGAATCCCATCCATCAACAAGGTAACCTGGTTTAGCCATTGCCTTGATAATGACTGTATCAACATACGAATCAAAGGTTCCGCCGCCAGACAGTATGCAACCTTCCGGAATAGTGGATTGAAGTGAAATAGTGGTTTTAGGGGATTCGACAGAGTCAGGAACGATACCTATAATGGCGGCGTTATTGGTGTTAAAGTTGAGACCTGACTTGGGATTGAGCTGGCCGATGGCGTAATTACCATCATACAAACCACCCCAACCCCAATTGAAGTAGAGTTTGTCGGTATTATCGTAACCACAACACACAAAGGAATGGCCAGACTCAAGGATGTATGGACCACGGCCACTGTATTGAACCACACGGCCGTTATCTATCTCATTCTTTATCAAGGATAGCCATACCGAATCCGTCATATCATTAAGGTATATGGTATGCAACGTATGCAGATATTTGAAATTCTTGCGCAATGCGTCCTCCGCTGAATTGCCATTGATGACACCAGAATTACAAGTTGCTGCAGAACTGCCGTTAGCCCCGTAGTACGTTTCGACTGAAATTCCGCAATAACGGATAAGCTTTGCGACACTCTCAACCTCCTCGCTTGTTGAACTTGAATCAAGAAAGGCTGGCATAAGGTCGAAATCAAAATTTGCATTGGCAAAATTTGCTGACTGTCTGCCACATGTAGGGTCATCGTATGTGCAACTGCCAACACCTTGACGAGGGTAAGCCCAGTATTTCATTATTTGAGCCATGGCTGTGGCGACACATCCAGTCACCGATTTTTGATTGTACATTGGATCGTAAGGACACCAACTATTATAATAAGGATGCTGAGACCATGTGGTTGAAAGGAGGTTGATAGAATTGGTGGATTTTATGGCCTTATCAGTATTAGAAGTCTGTTGAGATTCCACCATGTCACTAAGGTGTTGCCATTTTTCTGCGACAGCCGTTGCTGCAGAGTAGCCATTATCAATGTTCCAGCGAATTTGATTCTCATATTCCATTAACCAGAATTCCACATTCTCGGGAATAAAGTTTATGTCTATTGCATTGGTTGTTGAATAGGCAAGTAACGGATAGACGACATCGTCAGCCGACATTATTACAAAGCCTTTGCCATCCGTAGCCTTATAGATATGGATATGTTCAAATTGAGGCGCATCTACAATCTGAAGCGACGAACTGCCGCCATACTCATGAAAAAAGAAATCAGCAATACGCTGCGTCTTCTGCTGTGGCACAGGTTTAGCAAAAACCGCTACGGCAACGAAAGCAAACATATAGGATAATAGAACCCTTTTCATATCAATGAGTTTGTTATAATTGCGGATGCAAAGGTACGCAAAAAATTTGATTTGGCAAAGAAACTTATTGCAATTTCTCCATAATAGTATTTCCTTTTATAAATAATTACGACTTGCAAAGTTACAAATAAA
>JAKSNS010000038.1 GCA_024399545.1 Paludibacteraceae bacterium | reverse complement strand
AAAAGAGCAAGAAAAGAGCAAGCCCTACCGTACCATAAAATCATCCCGATTTCAAAAATTTCAATAATTTCACCTAAAAATCTGAGGGTATATGTAGCCTTAAGTCAGGGTTAAATAATAAATTGGTACGATTTGGAACGCATATATTGTTGAGAGACGGAACAGGCTCCGTCTTTACAGGGGTTGCATTGTGACAGAAAAATAAGATTGTACCAATTTATTTCATTATAACTTATTGTGATTTATATAGCAATTAATAGTGTTTTCCATCAAACAAGCAATTGTCATTGGGCCAACGCCACCGGGAACAGGAGTAATAAATGCTGTTTTTGGAGCAACATTATCAAAATCGACGTCACCGCAAATCTTACCTGTCTCAGGATTAAGCGACGTACCGACATCAATCACAGTTGCTCCAACTTTTACCATATTCTCCTTGACAAATTTAGGACGGCCTATGGCAGAGACAAGAATGTCAGCCTGCAAAGTGATTGAAGCAATGTCTTTTGTACGGCTGTGGCAAATAGTGACGGTACAGTTTTTGTCAAGAAGCATTTTTGCGACAGGCATACCAACAATGTTGCTGCGACCTAACACAACGACGTTCTTACCTTGGAAATCAGTGTTGATAGACTCAAGTATTTTTATTACGCCGTGAGGAGTACAAGGCAGAACAGTGTCAGAGTCAACATGCGACTGGAAAAGGTCAGCGGCATTGATTTGGTGAAAACCGTCAACATCTTTGTCACGCGAAATTGCGTTGAGAATCATCTCTTCGTCAATGTGTTTAGGAAGAGGCAATTGGACCAGAATACCATCAACCGCAGGGTCAGCATTAAGTTCCTGGATATGTTTCAGGAGCTGTTCCTGCGTGACTGTCGCGTCGTAGGTGACAAGAGAGTTTTCAATACCTACCACATTGGCAGCCTTGGTTTTACCGGCAACATACGATTTGCTGCCTGGGTCATCGCCTACAAGGATGACAACAAGGTTCGGACGACGGCCGTATTTTGACATCAGGTCTTTGACCTGCTCGGCGAGGCGTGCCTTAATTGAAGCAGCCAGGTCTTTTCCAGATACTATTTGCATATTGTTTTTGTGATTTATTTTACTTTTAGAAATCCTTGGCAATGTCAGAGCGATAGAAGAGATTGTCGCAGTAGATGGAAGGAAGGATATCATTGTAAGCAGCCTGACGTGCCTCAGACAACGTAGGCGCAAGAGCCTCACCCATAAGCACTCGCCCACCGTTGGTCAGCAGGTCAAGCCCCTTGTGGCGTGTACCCATGTGATAAATAATGTGGTTAGGTTTGAGACAAGGAAGCACAACACGAAAACCCTTATCGTAGCTCTTAGGGTATCCTTTTGACGCAAGAACAACACCCACACAAGCATCATCGGAGATCTGAAGTTCACGAGTTGTCAGTTTATGCGACGCAACCTCCAACATAACAGAGAAGAGGTCTGACTTGACACGAGGCAAGACCACCTCAGTCTCAGGATCTCCAAAACGTGCATTGAACTCAATAACCTTCACACCGTCAGCCGTAAGCATCAGTCCACCATACAACAATCCCGAGAATGAGCACCCCTCATCGACCATAGCATCAGCCATACGCTGCATTATATTCGTTAAACTCCACTCGACATCTTTTTTAGGTATAAGTGGCACAGGCGAAAAAGCACCCATTCCACCAGTATTAGGTCCCCTGTCATTGTCGTACGCACGTTTATGGTCTTTGGCTATTGGCAAAGGAAGCACATTGTTACCGTCAACCATACACATAAACGAAAACTCAGTACCACGAAGGCATTGTTCAATCACCACACTACCCTCTCCGAACTCAGCATCAAGCAGCATATCCTTCAACGCAGCCTCAGCTTCAGCCATCGTCTCAGCAACAACTACACCTTTACCTGCCGCAAGACCATCGTATTTAAGAACGATTGGCGCACCCTGTTCATGAATATACTTCAGAGCCTCGTCGTAATCTGTGAAAGTTCTGTAAGCGGCAGTAGGAATACCATGTTTAACCATGACTGCCTTCGCCCAATCCTTTGAACACTCAACTTGTGCAGCAGCCTTGTTAGGACCAAAAATCTTCAGTCCATGAGCCTCGAACGCATCAACAATACCAAGGGCAAGCGAAGCCTCTGGGCCAACGACGGTCAGGTCTATTTTATGCTCATAGGCGAAAGTGACCAAAGCGTCAACATTTGTATCCTTTATGTCAATGCATTCTGCAAGTTCCGAAATCCCCGCATTTCCAGGAGCGGCATATATTTTGTCAACTTTTGGCGATTTAGAGATGGCGTGAACTATGGCATGTTCCCTTCCGCCTCCACCAATAACTAATACTTTCATATATCAATGTTTAAAATGTCTCTTGCCTGAGAAAAGCATCGCAATACCAAGGTCGTTGCATTTAACGATAGAATCGTTGTCACGAACAGAACCACCAGGTTGAACAATGGCAGTCACGCCATACTTATGAGCAAGCGTCACACAGTCGTCAAATGGGAAGAAAGCATCCGACGCAAGCACAAGGTCAGAGGTATGACCTGCCGCAGCAGCCTGTTTAAGAGCAATTTCAGCAGATCCAACACGGTTCATCTGACCTGCACCAACGCCAAGTGTCACACCATTGCGAACAACAACGATTGCATTTGACTTGACATGTTTTACAATTTTCAGACCAAATTGAAGGTCTGCCATCTGGTCTGCCGTCGCATGTTTCTCTGTTACGGTCATGCTGTCGTCCAGTTTTGCCATCGCAAGGTCTTCATCCTGCGCAAGAATACCTCCTGCAACAGATTTATACTGCATCTCAGGAGTCTCAGGGACATCATCCATAGTAACCTCGATTAGACGGATATTCTTTTTGGTTGAGAGATGGTCGAAAGCTTCTTTAGTGAAATGAGGAGCCATGATAATCTCAAGGAATATAGGCTTCATCATTTCAGCAACCTCAAGAGTAATCTCTTGATTCGTAGCAACAATACCACCGAAAATGCTGACCGTATCAGCATTGTAAGCCTTAGTCCAAGCCTCAACGCCATCTTTACCGATGGCTGCTCCGCAAGGATTCATGTGCTTAAGACCTACGCAGAAAGGTGTGCCATGAAAATCGCGAACTATGTTTAGTGCTGCATTAGCATCCTGAATATTGTTATAAGAGAGCTCCTTGCCATGAAGTTGACGTGCATACGCAAGCGAATAATTAGGATTTGCACCATTCTGACGGTAGAAATTCGCTTTCTGGTGAGGATTTTCACCATAGCGCAAAGGCTGAAGGATGTCATACTCAAGGAAGAGTTTTTCGCTAAGTCCAGCCTGACGGCGCATATATGTTGCGATGTACATGTCATACTCGGCAGTATGGGTGTAAGCTTTGGCTGAAAGTTTCAGACGGGTATCCTCAGTCGTGTTGCCGTTTGCCTTAATCTCGTCAATAATCATATCATAATCGTCAGGGTCGCAGACAACAGTGACTGAAGCACAGTTCTTTGCTGCAGAGCGAAGCATCGAAGGGCCACCAATGTCTATATTCTCAATAGCCTCGGCAAAGCCTACGTTAGGTTTTGCTATGGTCTGACGGAAAGGATAAAGGTTGACGCAAACCATATCAATGAACTCTATGTTGTTATCCTTCAATGCCTGAAGATGCGAAGGCATGTCACGACGTGCGAGAAGGCCACCGTGTACTTTTGGGTGAAGGGTCTTCACTCTACCGTCGCAAATTTCAGGGAAACCTGTGACGTCGGATATATTTATAACCTCTATGCCACTGTCGCGGAGAAGTTTCATTGTGCCACCAGTGGCTATGATTTCCCAACCGAGGGATTTAAGTGATTGAACGAAAGGAACGAGTCCTCTTTTGTCGGAAACGCTGACTAATGCTCTCATATATGTTTATTGTATTGATTTCATGAATTGTGTTACTGCTTCTGGGTAAAGGACATGCTCAATCTCGTGAATGCGGGCTTCTACTTCATCGCGGTCGTTACCATGATACTCGAAAGCACGTTGGGCAATTATTGTGCCGCCGTCTATTGTCAAGTCTATAAGATGGACAGTCACGCCAAAGACCTTAACGCCGAAGTTGAAAGCGTCGTCAATGGCATGCGCACCTTTGAACGAAGGCAATAGTGCTGGGTGGATATTGAGAATCCTTCCTGCGTAGGCATTGTATAGTGTGTCGCCAACTATTCGCATATAACCAGCAAGGCAGATGAAATCCACCTTCAAGTCACTAAGTTTCGCAAGTATGGCAGACTCGTATGCAGCCTTGTTTTCGTAATAACGAGGCGAAATGACAAGTGACTCAACTCCAAGACGCTTAGCACGGCCGATAACTTTTGCATCTGGTTTGTCACACACCATCAAGACGATTTCAAGTCCTGGGATTTGTGCGTTGACCAATGCTTCGAAGTTTGTTCCAGAGCCAGAAGCGAATATTGCTGCTTTCATATAATATTTACACCTGGTTTGTCGGTTATGCGACCGATAACAGAAGCACGTTCACCATATTTGGTAAGGATTTCGATTGCACGGTCAGCCTCTTTTGCATCAAGAGCGATAACCATACCAACACCCATATTGAAGATGTTAAACATCTCACGGTGAGGTATGTTTCCGTTCTTCTCAAGGAAATGGAATACCGGAAGAATCTCCCATGAACCTTCTTTTACCTCAATGCCCTGTCCTTCATGGAGAATACGAGGAATGTTCTCATCAAAGCCGCCACCAGTAATGTGGGCAACGCCATGAACATCACAGTTACGGATAACGTCTAGAACTTGCTTAACATAAATCTTTGTTGGGGTCAGAAGCACCTCGCCAACCTTACGTCCATCCCCGAAGTCTGAATTGAGGTCAATCTTGGCATCACGAAGCACCTTGCGCACAAGACTGAAACCATTTGAGTGGACACCCGAAGATGCAATACCCACAAGCACATCACCAACTTTAACCTTAGAGCAATCAATCAGTTTTGACTTCTCAACAACACCGCAAGTAAAACCAGCAATATCATACTCACCATCGCCATACATACCTGGCATCTCGGCAGTTTCGCCACCGATAAGAGCGCAACCAGACTGACGGCACCCCTCAGCAACACCTGCTACGATAGCCTCGATTTTTGCAGGCTCGTTTGAACCAACAGCCACATAATCCAAGAAGAAAAGTGGCTCAGCACCTTGGGCAAGGACATCGTTCACGCACATAGCCACGGCATCTATGCCAATAGTGTCATGCTTGTCCATTGCAAAGGCAAGTTTCAGTTTTGTACCAACACCGTCTGTGCCGCTAACCAAAACTGGTTCTTTAATATTGAGAGAGGCAAGGTCAAACATTCCTCCGAATGCGCCAATGTTACCCATCATACCTTGTCGGGCGGTTGATGCGACATGTTTTTTGATACGGCGGACAACCTCGTAACCTGCTTCGAGGTTCACACCTGCTTTTTCGTATGATTCAGCCATAATTATATTGTATTCTTTATTTTACTTGTTAGCATTTCTTACACTCGTTGTCATAGAGTGAGGTTGGATAGTTTCCTGAGAAGCAGGCGGTGCAAAGTTCACAACGATTGCCACTCTCATACAGACCTTTGTGCGAAAGGAAATGGAGTGAGTCTGCACCTATCTTCATACAGAGTTCTTCTACCGATAGTTGCGAAGAGATCAATTCCTCGTAAGTAGCAGTATCCACACCATAATAACATGGATGAGCATAAGGAGGAGAAGCTATGCGGACATGAACCTCGGTGGCACCAGCCTCGCGGAGCAACTTAACAATACGACGTGAAGTTGTTCCACGGACAATAGAATCGTCAATCATCACTACCTTCTTTCCTTTGACAATTGTGCGGACGGCGGAGAGTTTCATGCGGACACCTTTCTCGCGAAGGTCCTGTGTAGGTTGAATGAATGTTCGTCCGATATACTTGTTCTTGATAAGCCCCATCTCGTAAGGAATACCAGACTCCTCACTGTAACCCATAGCGGCAGAGAGACTGGAATCAGGGACACCAACCACTATGTCAGCCTCGACAGGCGACTCCTTGTAGAGAATACGGCCAGACTGCTTACGATACGCATGTACGTTTATCCCCTCAATGTCACTATCCGGACGTGCAAAATAAACATACTCCATTGCACACATATAGTGATGGTTGAAAGCAGAATACTTACAAGAGTGCAAACCTTCAGCATCAATAACCAGAACTTCGCCTGGCTCAACGTCACGTATAAAATCAGCACCAATAGTCTCAAGCGCACAAGTCTCTGAACTTACTACATAGCCGCCATTCAACTTGCCGAGAGAAAGGGGACGCAAACCATACTTGTCACGCATAACATAGAGGGCGTCTGGTGTAAGTACCAAAAAGGCAAACGCACCCTCAATCATATTAAGAGCCGAACGTATTGGCCCAAGCAGGGGATGGACAGGGTCATCATGGAAATTGTCGCCACGCATACGCGAGGAGCGAACTAAGTGGGCAAGAAGTTCAGTGTCCGAAGTCGATTGGAAAATAGAGCCACGCTCCTCAAGGTAGTATTTAATCTCGTTAGAGTTTACAAGGTTGCCGTTGTGGCACAAGGCAAAATTGCCTTTGTGATGGTGGAAAAGGAAAGGCTGGACATTATCAAGACCACCTCCACCTGCGGTTGCGTAGCGCACATGGGCAATGGCAGAAGAGCCAGATAGAGTCGAGAGGTTCTTTACATTGAAAACCTCAGTAACTAGCCCCTCGCCTTTGACACGAGAGAACTGGCCATTCTCATCGACGCATACAATGCCTGCAGCCTCCTGCCCACGATGTTGGAGGGCATGAAGTCCATAATATGAGAGAGATGCGGCATTGGCTACACCGAAAACACCGAAGACACCACACTCCTCATGAATTTCTTGCAAATCGTTTGTCATTAGAGAAGATTTTTACGCACGTTGTTGTCAATACGCGAGAGT
This sequence comes from Paludibacteraceae bacterium, assembly GCA_024399545.1. Taxonomy (GTDB): domain Bacteria; phylum Bacteroidota; class Bacteroidia; order Bacteroidales; family Paludibacteraceae; genus Aphodosoma. The sequence goes on along the minus strand of JAKSNS010000038.1, from coordinate 15,256 downwards.
ATCTGTGCCTCGTCAAGCGAAGCCGTACGGTCGAATTTCTCGCCAACTATAGACTCATACAACTCGCAGTAACGGGCGGTTATTCCTTCAACCACCTCGTCGGTCATTGGAGGAACCTGCTGACCCTCCTTGCCTTGGAAACCGTTATCCATAAGCCATTCACGGACGAACTCCTTCGACAGTTGACGCTGAGGTTCTCCTTTTGCGAACTTCTCCTCGTAACCTTCGCTGTAAAAATAGCGTGAGGAATCAGGTGTATGAACCTCGTCCATCAGATAAACCTCGCCATTGTAAGAGCCAAACTCGTATTTAGTATCAACAAGGATAAGTCCACGCTTTGCCGCAATCTCAGTACCACGCTGGAAAAGAGCAAGGGCATATTTCTCCAATAACTCATACTCACGTGCAGGCACGAGACCTTTGGCAAGAATCTCCTCACGAGAAATATCCTCGTCGTGGTCGCCAATCTCAGCCTTTGTCGTAGGTGTTATGATTGGTTTAGGGAAACGCTCATTTTCACGCATACCGTCAGGCAGTTTCACTCCACAAATCTCCCTTACGCCACTTTTATAAGCACGCCATGCACTGCCGCAAAGATACCCACGGACAATCATCTCGACAGGATAACCCTTGCAAGCGAGACCTACTGTCACCATAGGGTCAGGTGACGACAATTTCCAGTTTGGACAAATATCGCGAGTCTCGTCCAAAAACTTAGAAGCAATCTGGTTAAGTATCTGTCCCTTGAAAGGTATTCCTTTAGGTAAGATTACATCGAATGCCGATATTCGGTCGGTAACAACCATCGCCAGACGGTCGTTACCCAGAAAATAGACGTCGCGGACTTTTCCGTTATATACTTTGGTTTGACCGGGAAAAGTGAAGGAGGTCTTGGTTATTGCTTTCATATTGTTGTTATTTTTTATTTTTCATACGGCGGAGAACCTCCTCGTAGGATTCTCCAACATTGCCGAGGTCATAACGAAAACGGTCACGATCCAAAGATTCGCTTGTCTCTACATCCCACAGGCGGCAAGAATCAGGGCTCAACTCATCGCACATCAGCAAAGTACCGTCCGAAGCACGGCCGAACTCAACTTTGAAATCCACCAAACGAATGCCTATCGAGAGAAAATATGCGGTAAGTATAGTGTTGATTGTACCAAGTTTATGCTCGATTTCGGCAAGTTCCTCGGCAGTCGAGATTCCAAGTGCTATTGCATAATGAGTATTGATAAATGGGTCATCCAGCTTGTCATTCTTGTAACAGCACTCGAATATTGGTTTTTTGAGCGGAGTGCCAGTAGGAATATCCAAACGGGCAGTCATGTCACCTGCCGCAAAATTGCGGACAATGAACTCAAGGCGAATTGGAGTTACACGACGGCAAAGGTGACTGTGTTCATCCACTACTTTAATAAAATGTGTAGGGACACCATTTTTCTCCAGCAATTGGTAGAGAATGGCAGAAATGGCATTAATCGTAACTCCTTTGCCTGGAACTGTGGCACGTTTAATGCCATTGTAAGCAGTCTCGTTATCCTTGTGGAGAACGATAACCTCTTCAGAATTGTCAGTGCTTTGCACTTGACGAGACTTGCCTTCGCTAATTATTTTGTTATCCATTTAGGCGTTGGCTTTGTTAATATTACTTGTGTCTGAAATAATCAACAGCGTTTTTGAAAATATCTTGGTTCAGGTTGCCTTGGATGTTGAGGAAGAGGTTTTCGCCACGGCGTTCGCTGTGGGCCATCTTGCCAAGAATAAGACCATCAGGCGAAATCAGCCCCTCGATACCTATAGTCGATCCATTAGGATTCTCCACATACTGGAAAGCCACCTGACCGTTCTTGACAAGTTTCTCAGCCATTGTCTGCGAGCATACGAACTTGCCTTCTCCGTGACTTACAGCAACGGTGTGTTCCTGGTGAGGCTCGAAACCTTGCAACCATGGGGATTTTAGGCTGCAAACACGAGTAGTAACCATCTGGGAAATGTGGCGGTTGCAATCATTACGGAAGAGGGTTGGCGAATTGTGCGTCAAGCTGTTCAGACGACCGTAAGGCAAGAGACCTGACTTGACAAGAGCCTGGAAACCATTGCAAATACCCAAAATCAAGCACTTGCGGTCAATAAGCGCATCTATCTGGTTGGCAATCTTAGCATTATTGATGACAGTAGCAATGAACTTGGCAGAGCCGTCAGGTTCATCGCCAGCCGAGAAACCACCTGCGAAGGCAAGAATATTACACTGAGCGATATTGTCAGCCATCTCATTGATAGATTCATTAATGTCACGGGCGGTTAAGTTACGGAAGACTGATGTCTTGACAGTAGCACCAGCCTCGCGGAAAGCGCGTGCAAGATCGTAATCGCAGTTAGTTCCAGGGAAGATAGGAATATATACTACAGGGTTAAGGGTTTCGAGAGGAGCGGAAAGTTTCTCCTTCAGCGGAGTTGGTGAAGGCAACGGTTCATCAACTCTTTTTTCGTTTATCGGATAAACAGAACTGTAAATCGAAGTTGCCTCCTTATAGAGTTTTTCGATAGGGAGGACAACGCCGTTAACCACGAGATTATCATCATCCCTGAGTTCACCAATTAATGAAGCATTAAGTTCAGGATCCTCAGACGTGAAGAGGAAACTACCGTAGAGGGTAGTGAAAAGATCTTTGTAAGTAACGGTAGCACCTACGTTTGAGCCGAAAGCCATCTTAGCGACTGCCTCAGCGACACCACCACGGCCAATAGCGTAAGCGGCATCAACCTTACCGGCAACGATAAGTTCATGCATATAGGCAAAATTGCGTCTGAGTTGGTTAGACTCTGGCATATAATTGCGGTAAGGACGATGGCGAAGAATATAAACATACTTCTTCACGCCTGGCTCCTTATAGAAATCGGTAGAGATAACGTTATTGGCGTCAACCATAGTCACGCCAAAAGCAATAAGCGTTGGCGGAACATTTATATTCTCGAAAGTTCCCGACATTGAATCCTTACCACCGATTGAAGGGAGTTTCAAGGAACGCTGCATCTTCAAAGCACCGAGCAAAGCAGCGGCAGGAAGACCCCAAGAACGTTCGCCAGTCAGTTTCTGGAAATACTCTTGGAAAGAGAAACGAATCTTGGTGAAGTCGCCACCTGCTGCCACTACTTTGGCACAAGCGTCAACAACTGCGTAAGCAGCACCATGGTAAGGGCTCCACTTAGAGAGATAAGGATCAAAACCGTAAGCCATCATAGAGGCATCGTCGGTTGTCCCATCAAGAAGAGGAACTTTTTGGACAGAAACCTGCGAAGGTGAACGCTGGAGCTTGCCACCGAAAGGCATCAATACTGTCGTGGCACCGATAGTAGCATCGAACATCTCAACCATACCTTTCTGAATCTGGACATTAGGGTCACGGAGATTGCTAATGAACCGTTTCTCGATATTAATGCCAATAACCTTGCGGTCAAATGGGTCAATATCCTCTACGGCAGGAATCATAACATTTGTATGACGTTCGGCACCCGCGGAATCAATAAACACGCGACTAAGGTCAACCACCACCTGGTCTTTGAAGTAAATCTTCATACGAGGGTTAGCGGTGACGTTAGCAATATGTACAACCTCTATATTCTCTTCCGCACATATCGAAGTGAAACGTGCGGCGTCATTTGCGTCAACGACAACAGCCATACGTTCTTGACTTTCGGATATTGCAAGTTCAGTTGTGGTCAGACCATCGTATTTTGTCTTGACACGGTCAAGGAAAATCTCAAGACCGTCAGCCAACTCACCGACTGCCACAGAAACACCACCCGCACCAAAATCGTTAGCCTTCTTAATAAGGGAGGCGGCGTCAGTACGACGCATGAGACGCTGTAATTTACGTTCCTCTGGGGCATTCCCCTTCTGAACCTCACTACCGCAAGTGGTCAGGGATTGGTCATCATGCTTCTTGGACGAACCACTTGCACCACCAACACCGTCACGCCCCGTGCGACCACCAAGCATCAAGACGACATCGCCAGGTTGTGGAGACTCGCGACGGACATTTGAAACAGGCGAAGCACCAACAACCGCACCAACCTCCATACGCTTAGCCACATAATCAGGATGGTGAATCTCAGATACATGTGTCGTGGCAAGGCCAATCTGATTACCGTAAGAAGAATACCCTTGGGCAGCTTTGCGCGAAATCAGACGTTGAGGCAGTTTGCCTGCAAGGGTCTTTTTGATAGGTGCGTAAATGTCGCTCGCTCCTGTTACACGCATTGCCTGATAGACATAAGCACGACCAGAGAGAGGGTCACGTATCGCACCACCAAGACAAGTGGCTGCACCACCGAAAGGCTCAATTTCAGTAGGATGGTTATGTGTTTCGTTCTTGAACTGGAGAAGCCACTTCTCGGCAGTTACGCTGTTACGGCGTTTCACGTTCACGGTTATGAAGATAGAGCAAGCGTTATTCTCCTCGCTCTTCTCAAGGTCGTCAAGATAGCCATTACTGAGCAGCCAGCGTGCGCCAATTGTACCCATATCCATAAGGGTATGGGGTTTGCGATCACGGCGGATTGAGCGGCGCATAACATCGTAACGACGGTAAGTCCCTCGGATATCGTCAGCGATGAAAGAGTCCTCAACCTCCAATTTGTCGATAATAGTATTGAAAGTGGTGTGACGGCAATGGTCAGACCAATATGTGTCAAGAATCATCAACTCAGTCAGAGTTGGTTCGCGGGACTCCTTATTGAAATAATCCTGGATGCAGAGAAGATCATCCACGTTAATAGCCAAACCACGCTCCTTGATGAGTGCGTTGAGGCCACGTTTATCAAGCGAGCGGAAACCCTCGACAAACTCACGGACCGGTGTTTCGTCATTGACGATTGGCTCAATGCCCACCTTGCGAAGATTCTTCTCGCGGCACTCTACCCTATTTATGCAATACTCCTTGATTTTATCCAACTGCTGGGCTGAAAGCTTTTTAGGGAAAACGATGAGGCGGGCAACGGAAATCTTGACCTTTGCCTCAGGGTCAATGAGGTGAATGCAGTCAACGGCAGAAGCGGCACGTTGGTCAAACTGTCCAGGGAGAGACTCAATCGCAAAACATGAGCCAATGTTCGACTGAGGGGCGAAAAGCGGGTTTGTTGCCACCAAAGACTCCATCAACGCTTCATGCTCGTTAAGGACGGAAACTACGTCAGTTGCCATCTCGCCAAACACCCCATACTTAGCCTTTTCTATCAACTTAGGTGTAAAACCCTCTATATCATATATGTTAAGGATTCTCAACCCATCTATTTTAAGGGCGAAAATCTCATTAAGCTCATTCTGCAATGAACGTGCCTCAATCTGGTACTCCGCCTTTTTCTCAACAGATACTCTATATTTCATTGTGTGTGTCAATTTACCTTGTGAGCGTATTTTACTTCAGAAAGTTTCTCGTTTGCCTTGACGATTTTGTCCTTCAGCCCAAGCTTATACTCGGAGAAACGACGACGGAGTTCCGCACTTCCTGTCGAAATCATCTGCACGGCCAGGAGCCCCGCATTCTGCGCACCGTCAATGCCTACAGTCGCAACCGGTATCCCTGGAGGCATTTGCACGATAGCCAAAAGAGCATCCATACCCATAAGAGTACTTGAGATAGGTACACCGATAACAGGGACGGACGTGTTGGCGGCAATTACGCCAGGAAGAGCAGCAGCCATACCCGCACCGGCGATTATTACTTGAACGCCACGTGACTCAGCCTCGCGGGCAAACTGTTCAACCTCTGAAGGGGTACGATGGGCCGAGAAAGCAAGCATCTCGAAATCAATGCCGAAATCGTCAAGCACCTTGGCGGCCTTCTCCATAACAGGAAGGTCAGAGGTGCTACCCATAATAATACTAACCATATTTGTATATCCTTTTTATGCAAACGCCAAAGGGCAGGAAACATAAAACCTGCTAATAATCAACAGTGCGTTTGCTGATTTTACAATGGAAAATTACCGCTGCAAATATAGCAATAAAAATCGGATTTAGCAAGGCAGAATGCAGATAATTTTTCACAAATTTTGAGTGGGGAGATTTTCGGCTACAGGGTGGTTCTATTTGTTATGTTGAGACGATTTTGAAGTTTAATTTTATCCATGCTAAATTAAGTTCTGAAAGAGCGCCAGAGTCCAGGACAGGGCGCAAGCCCTGTCTAAGCATAGCAACATCCAAAAACACACTTCTGTGACGTGCGCCAGCTAACCCACCCCGCTAACCCAATCTTCCAGAACGTCTAGAAAATCTAGAAAAGCGCAGCGTCCTAAAACAACTAGACCTCATAGAACCTTCCGAATAGAGGCAACATTTTGAACAAGGAATCAACAAAAAGATTATCGTATGAGAATTATGCAATTCTCGCATAACAGCCAAAAGTATTTATTCAGTGAACTCTAAATACGCGATTCTATTTTTTGTTGATTTTCGTTGCTAATTCAATTTTTTTGCGTACCTTTGCATCCTGAAAAATTAAACCCATCAAATGTGAGTATCATGTTCCTTATATTTTTTGGTGGTCTAATGCCTATGCAAATCGCTTTCCTTATAAAATCACAAATGCTAAAAAACACAAGGCATCAAAAATTAATGGTGACTGCACTTATTACAACCTAATTGATATGGCAGATATTTCATTATCAACAAAATATAGTGAACCAACATGGAGCGTCTTGTCCGACAAGTTTGCAGAACATACCCGTCTTATTTTGGTGCCAGATGGGAAAACAACCATTCAAGTTGAATAAGGTAGATAAGTCATTTTTGTAAACTATGACTTGCCCATGTAGGGTCCGCTGAATAAATATCTGTTTTCCTGAATATCTTCGCCTCAAAAGACATTTTCGTTAGTCAAGAAAGATTTCAGACCCATTATCAAGACACCTTCCTCATTATGGTACGAATATATATCATCATAGACAATCAAGACCTTTGCAAACGAGTCACCAACATTGCGGAATGGCCTTATCTCTTGTAAACGTTTAGCCTCATCCTCAATTGAATACGCAGACTGGATATATACCCGTTCTGCACCACGATTGACCACGAAATCAATTTCAATCTTGCTGTGGTTCTTCCTGCCGCAATCAGCTCTCTCCCACAACTCGACCATTCCTACATCCACGGAAAAGCCGCGGCTGCACAATTCGTTGTATATTAAATTCTCCATGATATGAGTCTTCTCAAACTGTCTGAAATTCAGCAAGGCATTTCTAACCCCGACATCTTCAAAATAGTACTTGCACTCTGCTCCAATATACCTGCGCCCCTTTATGTCATATCTGGTGGCTGGCGAAATCAAAAAAGCATTCTGGAGATGACCTATGTACTGCCTTATGGTTGTTTCTGCCATATTGACGTGAACGGTACTTCTGAAGGTATCCGCTATCCTTTTTGGATTCGTGAAGCCACCTATGGATGAGGCAATTGTCCGTATAACTTCGTTAATGCCATCAGGATTCTTCAATCTGTTCCTTTCAACGACATCTTTGATATAAGTAGTCTGTATAATGTTTTTCAGGAACGATTGCCTCCTCTCATCGTCAACCTGCATAACCACCTGCGGCAATCCCCCATAGACAAAATATTGTTTCAACGTCTCTTCAAAAGTCAGCCCATTCCCTTGCAAACACTCACTGACCGACAGTGGATGCAGTCTGATTTCGTCCCCTCTGCCTCTGAACTCAGTAACTACATCGCTGCTTAGAAATTTGGAATTTGAACCAGTCACATAAATTTCCAAATCTTTGATATGCAAAAGAGTTAACAGAAGTTCCACAAACCTATCAATCATTTGAACCTCATCCAAAAGCACGAAATTTACCCTGCCGTCATGTACTATCCTTGAGTTCACATAATCCAGCAATTTGTGGGCGTCTCTCAACTCCTCATACTGTAAATCATCGAGTTGGGCACAAATAATGTGGTCATCTGAGACACCGTTTCTAAGCAAGTAACCGCGAAAAATGTCGAACAAAAGGAAAGATTTGCCGCATCTTCTGATTCCGGTCAATATCTTGACCATACCATTTCCCTGTCCGTTAATGAGCTGTTGCAGATAATGTTTACGTTCAAAATACATACATACAATCTTTTTTGGTGGCATGCCACTATTTTCGAGTGCAAAGATAGCTATTTTTTCTCAATCCGCAAACTTTTTTAGTGGCTAATCACCAAAAAAATCACAACTGCATCTTTGCCATAATGAAAACCTCTTTATATTTATATGACAATTTCTATTTTTTCAAGAGAAAAACCTACAATCCACCCATTGCCGAAAAAGGCTGGGTGGTATAGCAAATTTCTAATTGTAACCGTTTAATTGTAACCCACCACCTAACCATCTGTTTGTCAATACCAATTCTTCCCAAATCTGCCAAAAATTAATTGTAACCAATTGTAACCACCCAACTCTCATAAAATATGCAAAATTTCGCAAATCCCAAAATCGACATTTCCAAATTAACATTAGTTGCACAAATCTTAACCACCCTTAAAAAAGACGTAGCCCAAACGAACCCCTGACCTTCCCCAAACTTAGCCCAAATCTCAAAAATCCGAATTTGAAATGTTAAATTTTCACCTCCAGTTTTCCCCACCACATCAATTTTCATCCATTTTTTCCTAAAATTCTTCACATCTCATTTTGCGGTTACAATTGGTTACAATTGGTTACAATTAAAATGTCGCCATTTTACCAAGATCCATCCCTGACAATCAGTCTTTTAACCCAATGGTTACAATTAAACGGTTACAATTAGAAATCTCCTACCCCCTGTGTCTTTTCCTGAAAAAAGTAGATTATTGATTATATTCCTAATAACAATACTACGGTAAAATCAGGCATAAACCCCTAAAAATAAATCAGTTATTTGCATTTATATAACCTCAAAAAAATTGGTCAAGTCGCTAATTTTAGTAGTTTAGAAAGCCAAATCAAAACAGTCTCATAAACTATCAGCAGCCCTTGACCAATTCGAGAATATTTGCCTCGATGCCATTTCTAACGCAACTTTCCTTGACAAGAAGGGAAAAATGCCGTTTTTTACCAAAGTATCGAATTTACAGAACTCACCTAAATTCAATATGTCACCAGACGGAAGACCTTCCTACCTGCTTCTTCGGCATCTACTATGAGGAAGTAACAACCAGAGATATATGGGAGGGTCAACTGGATTTCCTCGTCTTTGCCAATTCTGCCATCCTTGATAACCAAGCCGTTTACGGTGCAGAGGCGGTATGTGGCTGCCTCCTTGGCTGTAATCTGGGCAGACACGCGCCCAGAGAGGACGACGATTGGATAATCACGATCCTCAGGGCTTAGGTCAACTATGGTTATTGGGCAAGTAGGGATGAAATAGTTCTCGCCCCTCCTTTGCAACTCTGCATAAACCACATCGTTAGGGAGAAGATTGAGGTTATAGAGGTTAGAACCGTTGGCGTTTGCAACCTTCTGTCCGTTGACATACCACCTATAGTCAGAGAAGGCGTATCCACCGTTGAACTTGTCGTTGAGTACAGAGATGACATCGTTGAAATGCTGCTCGATGGTAGAACTTGCGTACTTGACAAGGAGGTTGAAAGTCAACGTCTGTTTACCCATACCACACTCAGCATTGCCAATCTGTACGTTAACGGTATAATTGTCAGGACGTATGCGATTTCCGTCAGCGGTACGAGGAATTGGCACTTGGATAGTTTTACCATCGTACCACTCGTCAATAAGGTCGTTGGACGAAGGAGCGTTCACGCCATCATACCTCAAAGTGAAGCGAGAAGGTGCAGTTCCCGAGAACGCAGGTGTGAGGAAATACTCATCCTCGTCTTGGCACATCTCTACATTGTTCACGCTTATGAAGCGAGTCTCCTTGATGGTGGTCAAGTGTAGCGTATTGTAGATATTACAGCCGCACTGAGGGTCGATAGTCGTATAATGATAAACGCCATCGTACTTATACCAAGTGCCAAACCAATTGAATGAATCCTTTTCGCATATAGAGATATGCAACGTATCTGGCACGATACTGTCGTGAACTACGAGGTTGAGGGTTATGATACTGTCACAACCATTAGCGGCACGCAAAGAAGAATCTACGTAAGTACCACTGTGGGTAAGCATACGGCTGATGAACCAATAAGGCTTGTTGTCGCATGTGCTGTCGTTGATTACGGTGTGCGGAACAGGGTTGACGGTCACGTCAATTGTATAGACAGTATCGCAAACGCCAGGAGTCTGCGAAGTAACGAGGAGTGTGTAAATACCTGTTTGTCCGTATGAGTTGCCATGGAAAACGAATGGATGGCCATAGCAAATTGTGACAGGCATAGTAACATAGACATTGTCATAATAGACATGCGTATGGAAGACCGTATCACAGCCGATTACAGGATTGCGGTTGACGGTGTTTAGATAATCGCCAGCAGCGTTGAAAGTCACGCCGCTAATACCAATGCCACTGCCGCCACGGCAAATTGCCAAAGTATCATAAACATGCGAATTGTCGTAAGCATTCAAATAATAGGTAATGATGCTATCGCAACCATGGTAATTGAGCAGGGTGTCATAATAAACCCCACTTGTATTAATCCGCTTACCCGTAGGGGTGACATAAGCGTGTTTCGAGCAGATACTTACATGCTCTGTGCTGTAGGTTGCATGGCTTATGCTTACACGGAGTTCGTAGATACTGTCACAACCGTAAATGCTTGTATATCTATCGAAATACGTGCCAGGAGCCGTAATCCTCTGCCCTGCGAACATCAGCACGTCATTGTCGCAAATAGCTGTATCCTGTATGCTATGGAACGTTTCGTGAGTCTTGAGAATCAACTTATAAGTATCATCACAAAGCGGAGCAGACTTTTGTACAACGTGGAAATAAGTGCCAGGCACAGTGCAAGTCTGGTTGAAGAACGTGTAAGAGCCACCCTCGCAAATATAAGCCGTAGTCTCATAAAGATGGTCAGGCTCAAGGCTTACTACAAGTTTTATTACGCTGTCACAACCATTGCCGCTGCGCAACAAAGTGTCGTAATAAGTACCAGGTTGGGTAATTCTCTGACCATGGAACGTAATTACATTGCCAGCGCAAAGACGCTCGTAAATGGTTGTCTCTGTGTTAGCGTAAACCATAAGCCTGAGTTCGTAAACACTGTCACAACCCTCAGAACTAATAAGGCTGTCGAAATAGACACCAGACTGAGTCAACCATTTGCCACGCCAACGATAAGTATAATTCGAGCAAACAGTGTCATACTCGATATTATGGAACTTATACGCCGAAGTAACGTTGAGTTCATAGATACTGTCACAACCACTACCTACAGTCTGCAAAGAGTCACGATATATACCTGCACGGTAAATCTTCTTGCCTCGCCAATAAGAGGTGTCGCCGTGGCAGAGGTGCATCTGGTCATAGAAATGATATTTGCGAGTGACGTTGAAGACAAACTTGATTACACTGTCACAACCATGACGGCTAATCAGCGTATCATAATAGACACCTGGGTTAGTAACCATCTTGCCGCGGAAAGCGAACGACTCACCCTCGCACACCTCAATATAGAGTTCAGTGACTGTGGATTTACCCATAACCAAACGCAACTCATAAACGCTGTCGCAACCTTGACGGGTCAAGATACTGTCGAAATAAACACCACTCTCGGTGAGCCACTTACCACGCCAATAATAGACGCTGTCAGAGCAAACAGTATCGTAATCTATATGATGGAATTTATAAGACATAGTGACAAAAACCTCGTAGATACTGTCGCAACCACTTTCGGCAGTCTGCAACGAGTCACGGTAAGTACCAGCCCTATAAATCCGCTTGCCTCGCCAATAACCAGTGTCACCATCGCAAATATTCATAGTCTCGTAGAAATGGTACTTGCGCGTGACGTTAAAGACAATCTTGATTATGCTATCACAACCCACCTTGTTAACAAGGGTATCATAATAGATGCCCGGACGTGTGAGAATATTGCCGCGGAATGCGAATGAGTCGCCTTGGCAAACCTCGATGTACTGTTCGGTGATTGATGGCATACCCATATTCAACCTGAACTCATAGACGCTGTCACAACCAAAATGGCTCTTCAAAGTATCGAAATAAGTGCCGCTGTGGGTAAGCCATTTGCCACGCCAATGGTAAGTCTGGTTAGAGCATACAGTATCGTAAGCAATGTCATGGAACTTAGGGGCGATGAAGACAAACACTTCATAGATACTGTCGCAACCACTGACAACAGTTTTAAGCGTGTCACGATAAGTACCCTCCTGCGTAATCGCCTTGCCATGGAAATAATAAGTATCGCCATCGCAAACAATAACCGTATCACGCAAATAGTAAGTCTTTGCATAGTTGAAAACCAACTTATAGATACTGTCACAACCATGGACGTTGGTCAAAGTGTCGTAATAAGTACCAGGCTGGGTTATAAGTTTCCCACGGAAAGAGAATGAGCCACCAGAGCAAACCTCGACGTACTCCTCATGGTACGAAGGACGATAGACGGTCAATTGAAGTTCATAGACACTGTCACAACCAAAATGACTTCTCAAAGTATCGTAATAAGTGCCACCTTCGTTAAGACTCTTGCCTCGCCAGAAATAGGTCTCATTCATACAAATTGAAGCAGTAGCGACATCGTGGAATGGATGAGCGGAAATAGCATATAACTCATAAATACTGTCACAACCACAAGCTACGGTCTTGAGGGAATCACGGTAAGTACCTGCATGGGTAATCATTTTGCCACGGAAGTCGTAAGCCTGCCCATCGCAAATATAAGTCGTGTCGCGGAAATAGTATTTATGGACGAAGTTGATGATAAGCCTGAAAATACTGTCATAACCGTGGGTAGTCACAAGAGTATCGGTATATGTTCCAGGTTCAGTTATCACCATGCCACGGAAATTGTACGAAGTACCCTCGCACACCTCTACGTACTTCTCGTATATTGACGGAGTGAACATTGTCAAACGCATTTCATAGACACTATCACAACCAAAATGACTCTTCAACGAATCATAATAAATGCCACTCTCAGCGAGCCATTTGCCTCGCCAACTGTAAGTGTTGTTTGAAGATACGGTGTCATATTCAATGTTATGGAACTTAGGTGCAACCTTAACGAACAACTCATAGATACTGTCACAACCACTATTGACGGTTTTAAGGGTATCGCGGTAAGTGCCTTCAAGAGTGATATTCCTTCCTCGGAAGTCGTAAACATCACCATCGCAAATCATTACAGTATCACGGAAATAGTATGTCCTCGTGAAGTTGAACACGAATTTGTAGATACTGTCACAACCGTGGACGCTTATCAACGTATCGTAATAAACACCAGGTTCTGTAATCCGCTTGCCACGGAAATCGAACGAACCACCTTCGCAAACCTCAATATACTGCTCGGTAATCGTAGGACGGAACATCGCAAGGCGCAACTCATAGACACTGTCGCAACTCTGGACATTCTTCAAACTATCGAAATAGACACCAGCCTCGGTAATCCACTTGCCACGCCAATGATATACATTGTTGGAACATACGGTGTCATACTCGATGTTATGGAAGGTAGGTGAAACAGTAACCAGCAATTCGTATATGCTGTCACAACTGCTGACTGCCGTCTTCAAGGTGTCTCGGTATGTGCCGGCAAACCTTATGTCCTTGCCATGCCACTTATAGACGCCACCTTCGCAAATCTGGATAGTCTCGAAGAAATGGTATTTTGCCGAGACGTTGAAAATAATCTTTATTATACTATCACAACCATGGCTGTTGACCAAAGTGTCGTAGTACGTCCCTGGCTCTGTGAAGATTTTGCCATTGTATATGAACGAGTCGCCTTCGCATATCTCAATGTACTGCTCGACAACAGACGAATGGTTCATTTCCAAACGCAATTCATAGACACTGTCGCAACCCTGGGAACCCTTGAGGCTATCGAAATAGACACCACTATCGGTAAACCACTTACCACGCCAATGATAAGTCTTGTTAGAACAGAGGGTGTCGTATTCTATGTTATGGAACTTAGGCGCAACCTTAACATAAATCTCATATATGCTATCACAACCGCTGATGACTGTAGGTAAAGTGTCACGGTAAGTCCCCGCCTTGGTTATCGATCTTCCACGGAAATTATAAGTCTCACCGTCGCATATTTGTGTAGTGTCACGGAAGTAATAAGTCTTGGCGACATTGAACACCAGTTTATAGATACTGTCACAACCATGTACATTAATCAACGTATCGTAGTAAGTTCCTGGCTGTGTTATCCGCCTGCCGCGGAAATCAAACGACCCACCTTGGCAAACCTCAACGTACTCTTCATGAACGGTAGGATTATACATCGTCAGGCGCATTTCATAAACGCTGTCACAACCATGGGAACTCTTAAGACTATCAAAATAAACGCCAGACTCGGTGAGCCACTTGCCACGCCAATGGTAGGTCTTGTTAGAACAGAGGGTGTCGTATTCTATATTATGGAACTTAGGGGCAACCTTAACATAAATCTCATATATGCTGTCACAACCGCTGATGACGGTAGGTAAAGTGTCACGGTAAATCCCCGCCTTGGTTATCGGTCTTCCACGGAAATTATAAGTCTCACCGTCGCATATTTGTGTAGTGTCACGGAAGTAATAAGTCTTGGCGACATTGAACACCAGTTTATAGATACTGTCACAACCATGTACATTAATCAACGTATCGTAGTAAGTTCCTGGCTGTGTTATCCGCCTGCCGCGGAAATCAAACGACCCACCTTGGCAAACCTCAACGTACTCTTCATGAACGGTAGGATTATACATCGTCAGGCGCATTTCATAAACGCTGTCACAACCATGGGAACTCTTAAGACTATCAAAATAAACGCCAGACTCGGTGAGCCACTTGCCACGCCAATGGTAGGTCTTGTTAGAACAGAGGGTGTCGTATTCTATATTATGGAACTTAGGGGCAACCTTAACATAAATCTCATATATGCTATCACAACCGCTAATGACGGTAGGTAAAGTGTCACGGTAAATCCCTGCCTTGGTTATCGGTCTGCCACGGAAATTATAAGTCTCACCATCGCATATCTGTGTAGTGTCACGGAAGTAATAGGTCTTGGCAATATTAAAAACAAGTTTATAGATACTGTCACAACCATGTACATTAATCAACGTATCGTAGTAAGTTCCTGGCTGTGTTATCCGCCTGCCGCGGA
>JAKSNS010000037.1 GCA_024399545.1 Paludibacteraceae bacterium | reverse complement strand
CGATTTCAATAATTTCAATAATTTCACCTAAAAACTTGCACCCCCCTCAAAAAAAAGAGATAGTATATTATAGGGTGGTTCTATTAATTATGTTTGTATGTTATATCAGAGGATGGTTCATAATTGGACGCTTTTGAATTTATTTTTGCATCTTGCTGCTTGTCAGTCGGTCACATAGCCCGCTATGCTCCCTTCTTTCGCACAGCAATCTGCTAAAAATAAACTTCAAAATCGTCTCAACCTAATTAATAGAACCACCCATATGTATATATGGTATAGCGGTTGGCAAGGTGCATCTCAGCAAAAGAATAGTTATAGAGTCATAGTTCTCATAGAACGCTGCGCTTTTCTAGATGTTATAGAAGTTCTAGTTCTAGAAGATGCATTAGTGGGATGGCTTAGCTGGCGCACGCCACAAAAGCTATTAGCTGTTAGCCATTGGCTGCGCCTTCAGGCTACGGTTAAAGGCTTATAGACGTATTACACACGAAACGTTATAGAGCCCGAAAACATCGCTACAGAACTAATCTAATAGAAGACAGAGCCACAATGAAATTTGTGGAAAAAAATCCAAGACTAAATTTGGTTGAATCAGAAAAAAGCATTATCTTTGCCATCGGAAAATATCCTGTTGCGTGAAATACCTTATCCTTTCTCTTGTCTGTTTATCAATATGTTGTGGCGTTGCCGCTCAGGCAAACGACTCAGCCATGGCCGACCTTGAACGCCGTGCAGAGGTGTTGCGAATGAGTTTCCAAGAAGAGCGCAGGCGTGCCGCGTCCGACTTAATGTTCATTGGCGAACTTGGTTACGAGCATCACGAACGCCACGGACACTTGATACAATCCAATATGTACCTGCAATGGGAACCGGTCAGATGGTTCACAATGCTGGGCGGGTTGAGGGTGACGACGAACAACCTTTACAACTTCTCGCTGAGGGGCGACTTCAAGCTGCCACTGAAGGGATACCGCTTCCTTGGCTTGAGGAACCAATACCTCTACGGAATATTCGCCAACGACAAGTATATGGATATGAATTTCAGCCTCGCAGCGTTCTACGAGCAGGAGTACCTCTACCTCGCCGCTGGTGCAATGACACACTTCGAGACCCCAATAAGGGTGAAAGAGGGGTCAAGGAGTTTCGACTGGTTCGTCAACTGGATTTACGACATTGCGGTTTGGAGCCGCGTCCACGACGCTGATTGGAACATCGGCGTACAGTTCACCAATATGAGGGACTTCGAGATTTCGGACTGCAATATGCCAAGTTTCATACTGAGGGGGAAACACCTGATAATACCAAGAAGCACGCCATTCGGGTTCTACGTCACATGGCAGGCTGGGTGCAGGACCGAAATAACGAAAAAAGAGATGAAGTATGATGGAGCATGGGGCATTGTCGGTGTAAGATGCTACTTCTGAGAAAAAAAACGAGTAATAACGGAAAATAAACAACTATGATATGGGAAAGAAACTAATGACAGCCGTATTATCCTTGATGATGCTGTGGGGGGTATCAGCCGATTGCCACGGGCAGTTGACCACAATACACGAAGGATTGGACCACAACTACACCAAGGGAGTACAATTGGCTGAAGAGGGATACTACGGCGTGAGTTGCAAATATTTGGAACGCTTCGTCGAGGAGTATAAGGACATCGTGCAAGAGAGCGTGAAGACCACCGCAGGGCAGAAGGTGCGCATAACCCCGGCAGGTGTCAGCACGATGGTTGAAGACGCTTGCTATTGGCTATGCTACTGCCACTTCATGATGAAAAGCAAAGAGACAATGGCAAGGATTGAGGCACACCTTAGCCGTTACCCAGAAAGCGAGAAAAGGTCGAACCTGAAATTCATGGAGGGAAGACTCTATTATGAGAAAAGGGATTGGGAGAATGCCGCCAAAGCCCTCGCCGAGGTTGACAGTCGGAGCCTGAGGTACGAAAACGAGGAGTTGTGCGACTTCGCGTTGGCTTACAGTTACCTGCAACTGAAAGAGTACGAGAAGGCAAGCGCGGGTTTCCAGAAGTCGATGAACCATAGCAAGCACTACTACAACGAGGCTGGGTATTATTACGCATACTCAGAGTTTTGCCAGAAAAACTACGACGTCGCCATCGAGGCATTCCACCAAATTGACGACAACGCCCCGTTCAAAGAGGCAGCGGAATTCCATATACTACAGATTTACGACGCCCGTGGGCAACGCACAGCGTCAGTAGAGAAAGGAATGGAACTCCTGGACAAATACCCAAAAAGCAAATACCGCAATGAGGCTTACAGGATTATAGGCGAAAACGCATACCGCAACCAAGCGTATAATGAAGCGGCAACGGCCCTATATAATTATGTTCGTGAGCAGAAAGAGCCACACCGCGAGGATATTTATATGTTAGGTATAGCTAACTACAAAGCGAAAGAGTATAAAAACGCAATAACAGCGTTGGGGAGGCTGACGACAGACAGCGACTCCTTCGCCTGCAACGCATTCCTCTACATCGGCTACTGCTACCTGGAACTGCAACTGCCGCAAAACGCCGGCATGGCTTTCGAGAAGGCAGCACAAATGCCATCCGACCCAAAGACGAAAGAGGAGGCGGCTTATAACTACACGCTTGCAACCTACGAACGCAAGGCCCCTTTCGGCGAGACAGTAAAGGCATTCGAGAACTTCGTCAACCAATACCCAGACTCAAAATACAAAGAGACAATACTCGAGCTGACGGCTGAGGCGTATATGGCAGAACACGACTATAAGGCGGCGATTGACGCAATCGACAGGATGAACGTCAAGAGCGAGAAACTGAGCCAAGTCAAAGAGACGGCTTTGTTCAAACTCGGTGTCTCGGCAATGGAAAAACGAGATTACGCGGAGGCACGCAGTTGGTTCAGCCAATCAATAGCAATGAACAACACAAAATCGAAATCTTCACAAGCATACCTTTGGAGGGCTGAATGCTCTTACAGGACAGGCAACGTTGAGGCGACACGCAATGACATAAAGAAATACCTCTCGACACCACAGAAAAAGACGACGGACTGCCTGCTGAAAGCTTACTACACTTTGGCTTACACCTATTGGGAAGAGAAAGAGTACAGGATGGCACGCCCCTATTTCTCGAAATTCAAGGAGGTCAGCGGCTCTGAGAAGAGTGACCTGAACAACGACGTGACTTGCCGCATAGGCGACTGCTATTACTACAACAGGGATTTCGAGAACGCACTGAACACCTACTGGAGCGTTCCGGTAAAAGACAAAAACGCAGATTACGCGCAATACCAAATCGCCCAAATCTACGGCCTTCAGCACAACTACACGGAAAAAATCGAGGCATTGGAACGACTTCTCGCACGCCACCCACAGTCCGACTGGAACGACGAGGCAATGTACGAAATTGGTAGGACTTACGTGCTTCAAGAGAAAGCGGCACAAGCCATCGAGGCTTACCATTCGCTGCAACGCAAGCACCCAATGAGCAAGTGGACCCGCAAAGCGACATTGGAAATCGCAATGCTCAATGCAAACATGGGCAAAATAGACGAGGCATTCGAGGCTTATAAATTCGTGGTTGACAAATACCCTTCGTCGGAAGAGGCGAGGGTCGCCTTGGACGGCATGCAGGCTTTGAGCGTCGAGGCTAACAGGGTTGACGATTACATTCAATTCCGCCAGTCCGTGGCAGGAATCACCGTTCAGACGGTCAACAAGACAGAGGAAGACTCGCTGCAATTCCTCGCAGCAGAGAAAATATATATGAAAAACGACTGGAATTTGGCTGTAAGCGCCTTGAACAACTACATCACAAGGTACTGCGAGGAGCTGTCGTTCAACTGCATTACGGCACAATACTACTTGGCTGAATCATACTACAACATAGGCAACAAGCAACAAGCGATGCTACGTTACAACAAACTGACCACAATGGACGGTAACGAATATATGGAGCCAGCATTGCTTCGTGCGGCCGAAATAGCCTACGACAAAGAGGAATACGCTTCGGCAAACAGCTACTTCAACAAACTGCTGTTGGTTGCCACGACCGGCGAGAACAGGACGGCGGCAAGGTTGGGAATCCTGCGTTGCAGTTATTACACAAACCTCTACGAGCAAACAATCACTGCCGCCAACAACATCTTGGAGTTGAAAGGCAACAGCGTAGAGATGGTCCGCGAGGCAAGATACAACAGGGCAAAGTCCTACATAGCAATCCACAAGGCTGACAGTGCCGTCTTAGACCTCATAGAACTGAGCAAGGAGAAAAACACGAAGATTGGGGCAGAATCCAACTACCTCTATGCGCAATACCTTTTCGACAAAGGCGAGGTTAAGCAGAGCGAGGCTGTCGTAATGCAGATGATAGAGGCAGGAACGGCACACCAGTATTGGATGGCACGTTGCTTCCTGCTGCTGAGCGACATATACAAAGCGCAGGATGACAAGGTTATGGCAAGAATGTACCTTGAGAGCCTGCAAGAGAACTACACCACCGAGGACGACATCCGCGGAATGATTGAGACAAGAATGAACGAACTGGAAAAAACGGAATAATATATGAAAGGAACATGGATAATAATGGCACTGCTTGCCACGTATGGTTTCGCCTCCGCACAGCAGGATGACTCTACGCATGTGGAACGCCAGATAAATATAGAGAAAGAATACACCCCTGAAATCAAGGACGTTAAGAGAAAGGATATAGAATACAATATTGAGGAGTTCGCTGTCAGGCCATCAAACCTGACCTACTCTAACTACGCCTTGCCTATTAACCCACAGACACCCTTCTCGCCTCTCGAAGCTGAAAAGCAGAACGTCGTTAAACTGAAAGCGGCAAAGACAGGTTACGCCGACATTGGCCTGGGTTTCAATATGAATTGGCGCGCTGAAGGTTACTACAAAATACTAAAATCAGAGAGCAACATCCTTGACGTACACCTTAACCACATAGGTGTATATTATGGCAAAAAAGACCCTAAGGCATTCATACACACAGGGGTAAGCTTCGACTATAAACACTTGGCATACACTGGTCACCAGATTGACGCAAACGTAAGTTACCGCAACCGTTATTACAGTTACTACGGCGAGGACCAACTTGGTTGGGACACACTCAAAAAGTTGGATTACCAGCAGTTCCAAAGCCGCCACACGCTGAATATGAGCGCAAGCGCACATTCGACGAAAAGCATGAACGATTGGGATTACAAGGCTGACTTAGGGTACAAGATGGACGACCTACAGTATGATGACCTGGCTGAACTCAACCTATTTGGAGGGGTTACGGGTTACAAATCGTTCGGCAAGCACCAGGTGGAACTTAAACTGTTTTGCGATGGTTATATTTACAGCAGCGTGGGGGACGTGATGAAACACAGCAACAACGTTTTCGTCGAGTTGGCACCTTATTATAACCTAAACACATCGTTCATAGATTTGCGAGTTGGTGCGAGAATGTTGATGGCATGTATGCGCGGGCAGGTGTTCAACGCAATGCCTGACGTGACCGCAACAATACACCCACACAAGATGGTGCGCCTGACATTAGCAGCCGTTGGCGATTACCGCCGAAACACTGTGGCGACAATGATGGATATGAACCCTTATTACATATTCAACGACACACTCAAAAACAGTTATACGCCAGCCGATTTCCGTCTTGCCTTGACCGTAACGCCAGTGAGCGAACTGACATTGAGCGCAAGGGCTAATTATGCATTCAATAAAAACGAGGTCAATTTCTTCAATGCGTTTCACTCGGATTTTAACGGATTGTATGAGACAAGGTATTTCAACGCTTTGTATATAGACGTAAAGCACCTTTTGGTAGGTTTTACGGCTCGCTACACGTTCAAAGAGCGTTACTCGTTTATGGCTGACTTTGCATGGAACAAATGGTTTACCGCTGAGGATGAGGAGATTTGGAACAAACCAGAATGCGAACTGCATGTAGGCGTGGAGATGATGCCTATCGACGGACTGCGTTTTGACGTAAACTATTACCTTGCTACAGGACGAAAATACAGCAAGATAAATGACATTAACCAAGAAAATATTGACGGTAGGCTAACGCTGAAGGATTGCACGGGTAAAATGAATGACATTCACGACCTTAACATAGGCGGCTCATATCTGATAAAGAATCTCGTGACCGTTTATGTGAGGGCAAACAACATACTTGGGTCAATAAAAGACATTCGTTGGCAACGTTGGAATGGCTATGACAATATGGGCTTTAATATGACCTTCGGGGCAAAAATAGCTTTTTGAAAAAAATCCCCGAAAAAGTTTGGTCAATCCAAAAAAAAAGCGTACCTTTGCACGCTCTTTTAGGGAGACATTCGCACAGAGGCACAAAGAAAAGCAGTTAACTTCTGCCGATGATGGCAGGAATACTCGCCTCCCCGTCTAATTAACTCATAAACAACAATTTAAAGCATGTATGCAATTGTAGAAATCCTTGGGCAACAGTTCAAGGTAGAGGAAGGAAGACGAATCTTCGTTCATCGCATGGAGAGTGCAGAACGCGGTTCTGAGGTCACTTTCGAGAAGGTTATGTTGGTTGACAAGGATGGTGACATCAAAGTTGGTGCACCACTTCTTGAAAGCGCAACAGTAACAGCAGAGGTTCTTTCACACGTTCGTGGCGAAAAAGTCCTTGTGTTCCACAAGCGCCGCCGTAAAGGCTACCGCAAACTGAACGGTCACCGTCAGAACTTCACAGAGATTCAGATAAAGAGTATTAACGCTTAAATTGGAGAAGAAACAGTATGGCACACAAAAAAGGTGTCGGTAGTTCAAAGAACGGCCGTGAGTCTGAAAGCAAAAGACTCGGAATCAAGTTATTTGGTGGTCAGTTTGCAAAAGCTGGCAACATCATCGTACGTCAGCGTGGTACAGTCCACAACCCAGGCGAGCACGTAGGTATGGGCAAAGACCACACACTGTTTGCTCTCATCGATGGAATCGTTATGTTCCGCAAGACACGTGGCAACAAGTCTTATGTATCTGTTCAACCACTCTCTTGAGATTTTTTTGAATGCTCTGATAACAAGGCGGCCTGCGGAATTTCGGTAGGTCGCCTTGTTTCTACTAATAGGACGGTGAACCGAAAGCATTTCCACGAGGCAAGCTGTATATAAACGTAAAAAATTGACCTTGGCCCTGCCGATAAGATATACGATGTCGATTTGACTTATATCACTTCAAGAGGAATAAAGCGCTGTAAGCGCGACATAAATCAGCCAAGGTGTAAACCCCAGGTAACAAGGCATTACCTATAAGGTATTCCCCTCCTTGGGGAGGGGGCAGGGGGTGGGGAGAATCCAATTCAGGTAAACGCATCATTCAATAAGGCATTCAGACAGGTGAGGGTACACAAGAAAAATAACTGTTCGGAAAAAACTGTTTTTTGAAACTTAATCGTCTATTAAACTGCATTTTGAGTCCTGAACAGTTTCACTAAAAAACTGTTCGAAACTGTTCGCCTGTTTTATGCGTGTGTTTTTATTGAAAATTCTATCAAAACGTAATGAAATAATGATTGCCACTAAAATAATAGAGTGCGAATTTTAACATTTGCGAGAGTGTTTTTTGGGGTTCTACGGGTTGCTATATGGTTCGGTAGGGGTTGCTTTGGGCTTGCTCTTTTTTAAGTTTGATTTGCATTTAGGCAAAGTCTCTTAATCAAGGAATGAGGGTTTTTGAATTTAACTGGATTTTTAGTTTTTTCACAAGGCAAACGGGCGAACAGTTTCGAACAGTTTTTTCGGTAAACTGTTCGTCTTTCAAAACATTACATATTAACTCGTTAACTGTCAAAAAACAGTTTTTTCCGAACAGTTATTTTTCTTGTGTACCCCCACTCTATTCGTTATAGAGCCTGAATTTCATTCCGACTTTATCTTCCAGTCCCTCACCGTCAGCCTCGTCATGTCAAATCTGATTCCGACCTTCACCACCTTCCTTCCGTCCGTCGAGTACGCCACCCCGTAATCACCGCTCTCTATCTGCTTCAGTGCCGTCAGCGGCGTGCCGTGCAGCTTCAGCTCCATCACATATATCGTCCCCGGCATCTCCACCACTACGTCAATCCTCCCCTTTATGCACTTTACCTGCGTCCGCACATACACGTTCAGCATCGAGAATATGATGTAGAACGTCCATTCATAGAACCCCTCTGCCGTCGCCACCTCCGAAAGCTTATTCTTGAATCCCTCCACGTATGGCAGCCCCGCCATATATGCCTTCATCTCACGCAGCGCAAGCTCGATGTCGTCACGCTTCAACGCCTGCCAGAACTTATAGGCGAAACCCTGCTTGATGTCGTCGCCCTGCATTCCCAGATAGATGTACGACATGTTTTCCGTCAGCCCTGTCATAACCTCCTTGTTCGGTATCGCCAGATGGTAGAACGTCGATTCCCGGTCATAGCCCTTTATCGTTATGTAGCCGCTCTGGTACAGCAGGGGTATGGCAGTAGTCATCCCCTCAGTCGGTGTGTCGAACGACGAGGCGGACGCCGTCAGGTCAAATGTGTTAGTAATATCCGTCTTGAAATGCTTCATCACCTTGAAAATGAACGACGGCGTGGCTGTCTTGAACCAGTAAGACTCAATCTTCTCATTGGCAAAGGCGCTCAGAAGGCTGAACGGATTATATACGTTAACCTTCTCCTCGGTGAAATAATATCCGTCATATTGCCTGCGCAACGTCTCGCGTATCTCCTCATATCCTACACCGACACGCCTGCCCAAACGCTCGATGTCCTGATGGAAATACGTGTCCAACTCCTCGTCCGTGAAGCCCGTCAGGGCTGCGAACTGAGGCAGCATCGATATGTTGTTCAGGTTGTTCAGTGTCGAGAATATGCTCAGCTGCGAGAACTTCGTTATGCCCGTGATGAAGGTGAACCTCTCGTATGCCGAACACGCTTTGATTGGGGCGTAGAACTCCTGCATTATCGCACGCGTCTTCTCCAACAGTTCCGGATTGTCAAGTTTGTTCAGCAGCGGTGCGTCATACTCGTCGAATATCAGAACCACGCCGAGGCCTGTCTGCTTATAGGCACGTTTAATCAGACCCTCAAGCCTTGCCCCTGGTGTATGCTCGCTTTCATTCCTTCCATAGATTTGTTCGTAATCATCCAATTGAATGCCTATTCTCTGCTGTATCTGCTCAATCGGAAGTTCCTTCACTACTGACAGGTTGAACCTCAGCACTGGATACTTCACCCACTCTTTAGTGTGTCCCGCTATGGCAAGTCCCTCGAAAAGCTCTTTCCGTCCCTCGAAATACGTCTGCAGAGTCGAGGTCAGCAGCGTCTTCCCGAACCTTCGCGGACGGCTCAGGAATATCCATTCCGACAGATTTATCATCCGCCAGATGAGTTCCGTCTTATCCACATAAACCTGCCCCTGTTTCCTGATTTTGACGAAATCGTCATTTCCCACAGGGTATTGCCTTGTCCAAACCTCTTCCATAATCATAATTTTTTATCCGGCTGCAAAGTTACGACTTTTTTCCGGAATATTCAATAGATAACGGATTTATTTTACTATGACAGGAAAATCTTCCCTCTAAGCCCTTTCATCATACCCTTCTCCACAAACGCCACCATCGGCAAAAAGTGTTCACGAGAATGAGTGTCCCAGTAGGAAAAACAAAAAAGCACCAACACGGAAGTGTCAGTGCTTATGTCTATAGACGAATTTACAGAACCCGCCGAAATACCCGTATCAGGGTTATCTCTGGGCTTTGGTATAAGCCTCGTACTTCTTGACAGCCATACGGTTCTCAATACGGGCATCAATCAAATTGTTCTGAGCCTGAAGATAGAGTGCCTGAGCCTGAAGAATATCTGTCACGGTCTGAAGTCCCGACTTGTAGTTGAGACGTGCAAGTCTCAGGTTCTCCGCAGCTTTGGTTACTGAGCTTGAATACTGTTTAACCAACGCCTCAGTCTCGACTGTGCTGTTGAAAGCCTGTGTGGTCTGGAGTTCCATCTTCTCCGCAAACTCGCTCTTCTGCAATTCTGCCTTCTTAATCTTTATATCACTCTGTTTCAACTTGTGCGAGGTCTCCCACCATCCGGTGATAGGTACAGTGACAGTGAGACCGACAAGACCGTTCATGAAACGTTTCTGGTCAATATCCACAAACTGATATTTTGCCGAAGGGTCGAAAGGCGATACGTAGTTAGCATAACCATACGTCACACCAAAGATTACTGAAGGAAGTGACTCAGCGAGTGTCATTTTGCGTTTCAGTCTCTCTGCCTTGAGTTGGATTTCAAGGAGTGAATACTCAGGACGCGACTGCACCGCACTCTTCGTGTCAACCATACTTGCCGAGGCAGATACTTTATTAAAATCCTCAAGTTTGAGGTTTTCATTGTATGGAATACCTATCGACTGGCAAAGTGCCTGACGTGCAAGCGATATTCCGTTGTTCAGACGTATCTTCTGTGCCGCAAGCTCGTCCTGCCTCAGCTCTATCTCAAGAAGATCATTCTGCACTGCAAGACCTGCATTTACGGCAGTACCCACAATATTGTGGACAGTGTCGAGAAGTTTCTGGACAGCCTCAACGGTCTGACGCTTTGCCTCAAGATCAACGACAATCCAGTAGCTCTCCTCGACAGCCAACAATACATCTCTTTCAGCTATAAACTCCTTGGTTTTTGCGGCATCGATACCTACCTTGGCCAACCTGTTTCCGTTGACTATTCTTCCACCCAAATATATTGGCTGGACAGCACCCAACTGTGCGACAATACCCTGGCTCATTATACTGAAGATGGAATTAGGCAGGTTGGATTCTACCAGAGAGGCAATTGACTTGAGAAAATCCAATGTTTCAGGTAATTTATCGTTGAATAAATCCTCTGCTTTCATCTCAACGAGTGGGTCAAATGCCTTATAACCCATGGCAGTTGCCGCAACCTGTGGAAAATATTTGGTGAACGCCTGTTTTTTCACCTCCTGGGCCTCCTCGACATCCAGTTTGGCGGTTTTGATTGCATAACTGTTCCTGCGGGCCAAGGCAAAGCAGGAGTCGAGGCTGAGAGTCTGGCTGCTGAGCGACAGAACGCTCAGCAGACCAGCTATTATTGTAAGAAAATATCTTTTCATGATTCTATAATTACTTTTTTGATTTACCCAGAGGGTCAAAGATTTTCCAATAAAGGATAGGAAGCACGGTAACGATAAGAGGCAGAGTGAAAATAGTACCGAAACAGATAACTACGCCGAGAGGCATCCAGAGTGACGTGGCTGCGACAATCATAGGGATAACGCCGAGAGCGGTCGTCATAGAGGTAAGGAAGATTGGACGCATACGTCTCAGACCTGCCTCGTAAGCGGCATCATGGTAAGACAACTGCCTTGGACCATTATGCAACTCATCCGCATATTCAAACATCATAAGCGAGTTTCGGACAATCACGCCAATCAGCGAGATAATACCAAGAACAGCTGAGATCGAGAAGTCAAGCCCGAAAATCCACAATCCGAAGATTGCACCGAAGATGGTAAGCAACGCAGTCGAGATTGTCAGGATTGACAAGTTGATACGCTGATAATGGTAAAGAAGCACAGCAAACATAATAACAATGGCAGCTATGATAGCGGAAACAATCTGAGGCACCATCTCCTCGTTGGTCTTGGTCAGACCTCCTGCCGAGATTTCAAAGTCATGGTTGCCGCTCTTCTTGACCCATTCCATGATTTCTTCATTGGCGGCAGGCTGCGAGGCATTACCCACAAGGTCTGCCGCAACAGTGATTGTACGCACACCGTTCCAGTGCGTGATAGCGGAATGATGCCACGTAGGACGGACCTCAGCCACCTGCGACAGAGGCACCCAAAGACCAGGAATAGCCGTTGGCACCTGCATCTCCGACACAGACTGGCAATCCAACGAGTCAGCATCCTCCGAGTATAGCATCACAGGGATTGTCTTGTCCCCTTCATATATATGTGTAAGGGTAACGCCCTCAAGTGACGTGGCAAGGAATGCCGAGAGTGTGGTCTGCGTAATTCCGAAACGTCCAGCCTCTTCGTCTTTCATGTGGAGGCTGACTACAGACCTGGACTCATCATAGTCGCTGTGAACCCAGTGCAACTGAGGCATTGAAGCCATGAAAGCCTTGAGTGAGTCTGCATACTCAGCCATCTCATCCATATCCTCACCCTTCAGGTAAATTTCTATAGGGTTTGCCACGGCCTGATAGTCCATCTGCTTGAAACGCACGTATGCGTTAGGGAAGTAATCCTCGTATTTCGCCGTATATTCGGCAAGCAACTCCTCCGTTGCATCTGACGACTCTGTGTTCACGATGAACTGCGCATAATTTTCAGCAGCCATCTGTGGTGTGTAGGTCGCATGGAAACGTGGTGACGACTGACCATAGAACGAGGTGACGCATTTCACGCGTGGGTCTGCATTGAGGATACGTGCAAGCGAGTCGGCTATCTGCGAAGTCTCCTCTATAAGGGCACCGTCACGGGTGTGAATCTCGACTGCGAACATCTCGCGCTCTGCCTTTGGAAGCATCTGCACGTTAAGGCGTGTGAAGAGGAATACACCAAGGACTATGAGTCCGACAGTAAAAATAAGCGTACCCCAACCGAACTTGAAACAGAAGCCAAGGAACTTCTCATACACACCCTGAAGCCAGTTGAAGAACTTGGCCTGCGCCTTGTCTATGAAATTAGGTTTTGCCTGACGGTGGATCATCCTCGTGGCAAGATATGGTGTCACCCACACAGCGTAACCGATACTTGCCGTCATTGCAAAGAACACCGTCCAAGGGAACAGTTTCACGAAGTCTTTCATAATACCGTTGAAAATCACAGGCATTGGGAAGAACATCGCCGAGATACTGCATGTCGCAATAACCAACGGCATAAAGAGGTCCTTAGTCGCCACTGATGCCGAATACCAAGGCGAATGTCCAGACTCAAGCTCAAAGGTATAACCGTCAACAACGCAAATCGAGTTATCAACAATCATACCCAACACCACAATCAATGCCGCCAAGGTAACAGTGTTCAACTGGATGTTGAACAGGTACATCAATGCGAGAGTTATGGCAGTACAGATAGGCACACCGGTAGATGCAACGATGGAAGTCTTGACAGGGAAGAGCACCAACATCACCAGCACAACCACCACGATACTCATAAGAATATCCCCGAGGAACGAGGTTACAGAGTCGTCAACTACCTTTGGCTGGTCAGATATTCTGTGGAACTTGACATCAGGAGGAAGTATCGCACGTGTCTCGGATATTACGTCCTCCACCTTCTCGCCAAACTCAACGATGTTGTTGTCGCCAGCCATCTGGAGTTCTATGATGAGACAAGAAGCGCCATCTACAGAATCGCCCTCGAAGTAACGGATATATTTCTTAGGGTCAACGTAATGGCGTTCCACGTCAGCCACGTCCGAAAGACGCAAGGCATGTCCCGAGATAGGCTCGACCATCACTATCTGGTCTTTGATTTCCTGCTCGCTCTTGAATGGTATATCTACATGGACGCACGCACCGTTCGAAGGAAGCGTTCCCGACAATGAACGAAGTCCCTGCATCGAAAGCATCATCAGAAGCGAAGCCTGGTTGATGCCGTATTTTGACAACAGGTCCATATCAACGTCAACGGCTATCTCCTCCTCCTGGACACCGATGATATTCACCTTACCCATCTCGGGAATAGCACGAAGCTTGTCCGAGAGCATCTTGGCATAATCCTCAAGCTCACGAGGCGAACGCTCATTGCTCTCTACAGCCATCAACATTGACGATGTGCTTCCGAAATCATCCACCACGACAACTTTCAACACACCCTTAGGAAGCGAAGTCACCTTGAACAAGTCAAGACCGGCACGTATCTTCGCCCAAATCTCATCCTTATGCTCAATATCGTCACGGAGTTCTGTATAGACATATACTATACCGTCCTTGGTGACGGAATGCGTCTTCTCCTTGTTTATCTCCTGTACGGTAAACAGATAATTTTCGAGAGGCTTGGTAACCTGCTCCTCAATCTCCTCGGCAGTTGCACCGGGATAAATGGCGGCCACGACACCCATACGGATGGTGAACTGAGGGAACTCATCCTTCTTCAGTTGAGGAAGAGCCCAAAAGCCGAAGATGGTCAGTATGGCTATAAGGAAAAAAACCATACTATGGTTGGCCATCGCCGCCTCAATATGATTGCGCTGACGTTTTCCCATGATTATTTATTGATTGGTTTAACTTTTGCACCATTGTAAAGTTTCTGGAAACCTCCGACGACTACCACGTCTCCTTGTTCCAAACCGTCTGTGACAAGAACGTAGTCGCCGACGAAAGAGCCGATTGTAATCTCACGGCGGTTTGCCACGCCTTCGTTGACTGCCCAAACAGTAATTTGGTTATAGCCGTTCTGAACGCAGAAAGAAGGGATTACATACCCCTCGTGAGTCTGATAGAGCATATTAACCTTAGCCACCATTCCAGGAAGAAGAGTAGCAAGGTCTGCCTGCGAGACAGTAGAATCTGGCAAAAGGTTCATGGTCACATCGTATGTATGGGTGATAGAATTGGCAAGCACGCCCTTCTTCTCGACAACGCAAGGAATACGCAAACTGTCGATTGCAGGGAAGAAGACAACGCCACGGTCGCCCACCTTCATCTTGCCGATTTTGTTCTCAGCCACACTTATCGTCACTTTCAGGTCTTTCATGTTCACTATAACCATCGCTGTCTGGTTAGGAAGGAGATTCTGACCAACCTCAACCTCGCAGTTGCAAACCACACCATCGATAGGTGCTGTCAGCACGCAGTTGGACACCTGTTTTCTCAGACCTGTTACGGCTGCACGTGCCTCTTCCAACTGGGTTTTGATTTCGATAAACTTCACCTCCGAGATTCCGCCTGCATCGTAAACCTGCTTTACTCGTGCATAGCCGTCCTCAGCCTGACGAAGCTTAGCCTCAGCGGAAGTCAACAGACTTTTTACTGAGGTGTTGTCAACAGTAAGAAGTTTCTGACCTTTTTTTACAATGTCGCCGTTCTTAACTTCAAGCGTCTTTATGGTACCTCCACCAACAAAACTCATTGGCACACTCGAACCCTCCTCAACACTTCCAACGTAGGTAAAGGAAGAGAAGTTTGTGAGAGAGTCAACCGTTAGCACTCTAACTTTCAAAGCCTTTTGCTCAGGCTCTTTTTTGCCATTACATGCAGTAAGCACAAGGCAAATCATTAAAACAGAAGAAAAAATTAAATGTTTCATACTCATAAAAAAATTTTTGCAAAGATACAGAAAAAAAACGACATACACAAAACTTTTCCTCTGTTTTTTCCAAGGAAAAAATGACAGCAAAAAAAATGACGGGAAACAGACTTTTATAATGATATTTTTCGTAACTTTGCAACCGAATCTGATATTCGTATTTTATATGGTAAGTTACAAAGAAAAAATAGGTTATGCTCTTGGTGATGCGGCAGCCGGAGGAATTGTCTGGAGAATGATGTCGATTGCCTTTCCACTCTTTTTCACCAACATTTATGGCTTGACCGTCGTTGATGCGGCAATGCTTATGCTCATCGCACGTCTGTTCGACGTGGTGACAGACCCGATGATGGGGGCAATTGCCGACCGTACGCAGTCACGATTGGGCATATACCGCCCATGGATTATTTTCGGTGCGATTCCCTTAGGGGTTGTGTTCGCACTGCTTTTCCACACCCCTGATTTCAGTCCCGAAGGCAAACGCATCTGGGCATACACACTATATTTGCTGATGATGGCAATCTACACTATGGTCAATGTGCCATACGGCTCACTTTTAGGCGTGATGACTGACGATGACGACGCAAAGAACCAGTTCTCCTCCTACCGCATGGTGGGTGCATACGCCATGGGGTTCGTCACGCTGCTCAGTTTCCCGTACCTTCAACGCATGGTCGGAGGCAGCGACGCACGCCAATACTCTCTCTGCGCCGTAATACTCGGCAGTCTGGCTACACTCATGACGCTTGCCTGTGGTCTGCTGACCAAAGAGAGACTCAAACCAGTACGTGCCGACCGTTTTTCCCTCAAACCTTTTGCCGACCTTTTCCGCAACCGTCCTTGGGTTAACCTCACGCTGATAGGTATTTGCACCAACTTTTTCAACGGTTTCCGCTATGCCGTGGCAGGTTATATGCTGCAATATTGCCTTGAGGGGGAAGTGACAATCTCAGGACTCATCGTCAATTACACCGTTTTCATGACCTTCGGCGATGTGACATGCATGGTTTTCGGAGGACTGTCGCCACGTCTCACTGCATTGGCAGGGAGCAAGAGACGCGCCTTCACCCTCGCCTGTCTCGTCTGCATCATCTCCTCAGTCGCCTACTGGTTCATTCCTATGTCAGCCGACTATATCTGGCTCATGATTGCCGTGGTCATCATAACCTCAATGGGCATCGGTTGGTTCTCCCCTCTTCTTTGGTCTATGTATGCTGATGTGGCGAATTATGCCACAGAGCATAACGGCGTGTCATCCACCGGACTGATATTCTCATCAGGCACAATGGCACAAAAACTCGGTTCAGCCGTCTCCGGCTCTTTGGTGGCATTGCTCCTTGGCGTGGCAGGCTTTGCCTCCAGCACTGACGTCACAGGCTCCACCGTCATCCAAATTTCCGATATCGAAAGTGTCCGCCGTATGATTTGGGCACTCTTCTCCATAATCCCTGCCGCAATTGCAAGCATAATGCTATGGCTCGTCACACGATACCCTATAAACAAATAAACAGTCGTGAACAAAATCAATTTAGATGATATAAAATGGCTCTACCGCACATCACGGGGCGTGAGGGCAAAGGCTGTCTGGAATTGCGCCTTGGGCACTCTCCAAATTGCGCTTGATTTCTCCTTTATATGGCTGAGCAAGATGTGCATTGACATAGCCACAGGCAAGGACGCCGCACATGATTTCAAATGGGCAGTCGTAGGTTTGGTAGGCTCAGTGCTTGCCAGCCTGTTGATTGGCTACAGCCGCAATTGGGTAGGTGCTATCCTTGGCACACGCAGCCAAAACATGATGCAACTGAAAACCTTCTCACGCCTTATGCACAACGTATGGCAGGGACGAGAATCAATGCACACTGGCGACTCTATGAACAGGTTGCTTCAGGATTCAGCTACCGTGACAACTGTCATAACCGACACAATACCAAGCATCATCTGCACGTTGCTGAGGCTATGTGGTGCGTTTCTCTTCCTTTACAGCATGCAGCCTGTATTGTCGGTGGTCATGTTGTGCATCGCCCCTCTCTTCATACTTATCAGCCAGTTCTATATCAGGAAGATGAAGGTACTGTCGCGCGACATTCGCGACACCGAAAGCCGCATTCATGTCTCTTTGCAGGAGAACTTGCAGAACAAGATGGTCATCAAGACCCTCGGGCAATCCGCCAATGTTGTGCAGTCGCTATCCTCGTTGCACGAGACACGCGTCGATAAAATCAAGAACCGCACACGTTTCTCCTCGCTCATCTCCCTCATCACGAATATGGGCTTTGCCTCTGGCTACCTTGTCACTTTCGTCTGGGGGGCTTACGGGCTTATGAATGGCGAGATTACATACGGTATGATGATGGCTTTCGTGCAACTGGTAGGGCAGATTCAGGGGCCTTTCCGAGCCATGATGTCGCTTCTTCCCCAAATCATCGGAGCAATGGTCTCTGTCGAGCGAATACGCGAGATGGAAGAAATTCCTATTGAGAATGATGCCGCCCAGACAAGGATTGAAGGCAAAATCGGCTTGAGGTTCAAAGATGTCACATATATGTACAAAGGGGACGAACATCCTGTCCTTGAGCATTTCAGCCACGATTTCTCCCCTGGCAGTTTTACCGCCGTGCTTGGCGAGACAGGTTCCGGCAAGACCACTATGATACGCCTTGCACTTGCCCTAATTCGCCCCTCAAAAGGCAGCGTCGTCTTGTACGATGGGTTGACGGAGACTGACTCCTCGGCAAATATAAGGTGCAATATGGTCTATGTGCCGCAAGGCAACACACTGCTCAGTGGCACGGTCAGGGACAACCTCATGCTTGGCGACCCTGGGGCTACTGACGCTGAAATGATTGAAATGCTTGAATTGTGTTGCGCTGGTTTCGTCCTCGAATCCCCTGAAGGCCTTGACCTTACCGTAGGCGAGGACGGTCTTGGATTGAGCGAGGGCCAGGCACAGAGAATATGCATAGCAAGGTCTCTGCTCAGGAAGGGGGGCATACTTTTGCTTGACGAAGCCACCTCAGCCCTTGACCAGCAAACCGAAAGGGCGATAATCGAGAATATCACCCGACGCGCCTCGCGTCTCGGGCAAACGGCCATTTTCATCACGCACCGCACATGCGTCCTCGGCTATTGCGACAATGTGGTGAGGATAGGCTAATGGTTCTTGCCCACCTCCTCCATCTTCAACTCCGACTCTGTCTTGTGATGATGGTGGTGTTTCCCCGGTTCACTGGCAACCTCGTTTTGCCTTACATGCTTGCTCTTCAGGTAAGTTACGAAAAACACGGAAAGGCAAGCCCAGGCTATTGCCTCGCCTAAGTAATAAACCCACGAGAAACCATTCGTCGTCGCCTGCATTGCCGTATAGCAGATGGCGAGGAATGTCTTGACGATACAACCAACGATGACGATGATTGTCATTATCCTGAATTTTTTCATAGTTCTTTTTGAATGGTGTTTCCTCCTTTTGTACATTCCCCAGAAAGTCATATACGCACCTAATACCACGAACATCAAAATTGCCGAGACGTTCCTCGAATAGACGGCGTAAACGCTTGTCCCCTTCGATACAGGGTAGGACAAAGTCACGGCAGTCTGGATACACGCAACGACGTAAAGCACCACTCCCCCGTAATACGAGACGTTCACGGCACTTACAAGGGGCTTTTTGTTAACCCTCTTCCCTTTACTAAACATCTTAACCATAATACAGTTTATTTACGGCCGAGCCATGGTTTCGTCTTGCAAAGGTACAACGTTTTTTCGAGATGGCAAAACGTTTTGGAGAAAATTTTTCAAAAAAAAACGTGGTACCCCCTATTACGAAGTAATACAATACGTATATATAAAATACATACAATGAGTGGAAAAGCACCCCCACGATTTTTGTTGAAACCATTAAAACGGAGGATTGTGTTGCAAGTGCCGCCAAGGTTTTTCTGACGTTCACCCAGCCATTTTTCAAGCAAAATATGTTCTATGGTTGCAGCTCGTTAGGCGTAGGCATAGGAACAGGTTCATCAGGTGCAAAGACTTTGGTAGTTCCTTCTAATGCTAATAATTTTTCTAATTGGGGTCAAAGTATGTTTGATTATTGTGGACAGACAGACTTTACTGGCGACCCACAACCTAACGGGACATACTACTTCTACGATGCTACGCAACCTCAGAATTAACGCATAGACCGCTATACGCAACAAGAGAGACCGCTGCCACGGATAGCCGTGACGGCGGTCTTTTTATGGTACGGTAGGGCTTGCTCTTTTCTTGCTCTTTTGTGTTATTGGTTTTGCGTGGAAATTTTTTTGATTCGACGTTTCGACATTTTCGAGGTTTCGAGGTTTTTATATTTTGCGATTTCAATGAATAGAGGGCATCGCAGAACGATTTCAATAATTTCAATAATTTCACCTAAAAAGTTGGGGGTGGGTTTTAAGAAAATGTGGAGAAAGTCATAGGACACACGAAAAAAGAGCGTGAATCGTTGCGTATATCAAAAAAAATGAGTAACTTTGCAGCCTGATTGAGAGGGGCACGACAAAGGGGGATATGACCAGGGAAAGGGACTTCAGTGCACGGAGAAAGGATTAGGGAACAATTAGCAATTCAGAAAATGTTACTAAACATAAGCGGATTGACAATAGATTTCGACACGCGCTACCCGGAATACGTGCGTGAGAGGTGTAGTGGGTATGTGGTCGGAGATGGTGCCGTTGACCTGAGACTGCGGGCCACGGAGGAGGATATAGTGAAGGCGAACCGCGACAACGTGGGGGTGATGGAGGCTGAACTGTACGCAATGACAATCCCACTGAGCGAGGAGTTGCCGTTGAGGGGCAGGCTCATGACCCACGGCGTGGCAATAAGCTGCGACGGGAAGGGCTTCGTGTTCACAGCCGAGAGCGGCGTTGGGAAATCGACACACGCGTTTCTGTGGCAGAAATATTTGGGAGAAGAGCGTGTGAGGGTGATAAACGGCGACAAGCCGATACTGTGGTTCAAAGGCGAGGAGGTTATGGCGTGCGGCACCCCATGGAGCGGCAAAGAGCACTTGGACGAAAACACAAGCGTGCCGCTGAAAGGGATATGCCTGCTGAGAAGGCTCAGGGAGGGCGAGCGGCCAATGATATGGCGTGCGACGAAGGAGGAGGCGTTCGACTTCCTCATGCACCAGATATATATCCCCAAAAACGCCATGGGGAAAATAAAGACGATGCAAATGCTTGACATCCTGTATGACAGAGTCCCCATCTACCATTTGGCGACAGACATGAGCCGCGAGGGGGTCATGACATCAAGCACCGAATTGCTGAAACAACATTAAAAACAATGAAGATAAAGAAAGGATTTTTGCTCTGCCCCGTAATGGGCAAGACGATGGCAATCTCGACAGGCGAACTGGAGAAAGAGTTCCCGGGGATGATAAAAATGAACGAGACAAGCACCGACATCTGGAAATGGATTGAGGCAGGCAAGGAGCGTGAGGAAATCCACAGACTCTACGCCGAGACTTACGACATAGAGGCGGCACAGGCACAGGAAGAGGTTGACGGTGTCATCCGCCAGATGGAGGAGGCAGGTATCCTGGAGTAAGTCCCGTGAAGAATTATAATAATTTCGAGCAGATGCTTGCCGGGTGCGGTGAGTATGTGACACAGGTGCGTGGCGTGAGCATGTACCCTATGTTGCGTTACAGGCGTGACCCGGTGCTGATTCACCCCGTGACCGAAGAGCTGAAGCCCTACGATGTGGCAGTGTATGCCAAAGAGGACAGATACGTGGTCCACAGGGTCTTGGAGGTACGGGAAGATATGTATGTGATAAGGGGCGACAACTGCATCGGCAAAGAGTATGTGAGGAAGGAAGACGTGAGAGGCGTAGTCGTGGGCTTCTGGCGTTTCGGGAAATACATCCCTGTCACTAATAACACATATTTGGCGTATGCCCACCTGTGGGTGGCCATCAACCCGTTAGTCAGGGTGGCACACCGCCTGAAGTCGTTTGCTGTCAGGGTGAAACACAAATTTTTCAGATGAAAATAGACAAAGAGAAGCTCCCATGGGTGGAGCGTCCGGAAGGTTGCACGGATATTCTGTGGCGTGACCCGCGCAACCCAATAATCGGCAGATACGCCATTCCTTGCGCAAACAGCATATTCAACAGCGCCGTCGTGCCTTTCGGCGAAGGGTTCGCAGGGGTGTTCCGTTGCGACAACCGTGCCGTGCAGATGAACATATTCGCAGGTTTCAGCAGTGACGGCATTAACTGGGAAATCGAACATGAGCCAATCATCTTTGAACGCGGAAACACCGAGATGATTGAGAGCGACTACAAATACGACCCGCGCGTGACATGGATTGAGGACCGCTACTGGATAACTTGGTGCAACGGGTACAAAGGTCAGCCAACAATAGGAATAGGCTACACTTTTGACTTCAAAAGGTTCTACCAATGCGAAAACGCTTTCCTGCCGTTCAACCGTAACGGAGTGCTGCTGCCTGAGAAAATCAACGGAATGTACGCCATGCTGAGCCGTCCCTCGGACAACGGACATACGGCTTTCGGCGATATTTACATCAGTTACTCGCCAGATATGGTCTTTTGGGGGAAACACCGCAAAGTGATGGGCGTGACGCCTTTCGAGGTCAGCGCATGGCAATGCCTGAAAATCGGGGCAGGTCCCGTGCCTATCAAAACCGACGAAGGATGGCTGATGTTCTACCACGGTGTGATAAGAACCTGCAACGGCTACCGCTACTCGATGGGAGCTGCACTGCTTGACATCAACGACCCGTCAAAAGTGCTATACAGAACACAGCCATACCTGCTGGCACCTGCCGAAATGTACGAATTGACCGGCGATGTGCCTAACGTGGTGTTCCCTTGCGCAGCACTGACAGACGGCGAAAAAGTTGCCATATACTATGGGGCGGCAGACACATGCGTATGTGCGGCATACGGCAAAATTGGTAAGATAATAGAGTTCGTAAAAAGAAACTCCTGCTAAAAGATTCGGGGGGAATTGTAATTTTGGAGGAAAAAGATTCGGGGGGAATTGTAATTTT
>JAKSNS010000036.1 GCA_024399545.1 Paludibacteraceae bacterium | reverse complement strand
TATCGTTAATGTATCGTTAATCTATCGTTAATGTATCGTTAATCTATCGTTGGGGTTAGGTAATAGCGTCAATGTTGGAGTTTGTCGAAAGGCTGGGTTCTGTCGCCATTCCAACCCTGAAGGATTGACTCTGGGTATAACCTTGAAGGTTCACCTTTGTGAAGGGGTTCCCAGACTTGGGCGAAGAATGGATTCCCTTTTGCGATTTCGCCATAATTCCAAGGGGCAGGGAGGCACTCGGGACACCAGTGCCCGCCGAGGAGGACAAGGACAGGGGATGCCTTGAAGCGATGTCCAAATTGGCATTCCCATTCAAGAGGGGTACGCCAATCACCAACTGTCATTGAGTCAGAGAGGCATTTACCACCACGGAAAGCGGCTGCCTGCCGCATATCCTCGATTGTCCACAGGTTACGTGGTTTTGACTCGTCGTAACCGTGGTTGAGGTGGAGGATTTTGTCAGAAGGGCGAGACAAATCTTGTTTTTCCCAAGGTTTGATGTTTTTCCAAGCCTCGCGTGAGCCATAGTAGGCAACAATCCTGTCCTCGTCGTTATTCTTTATCCACCACTGCGTGCCAAACTGTTTGGTATTTGCCAATGGGCGAAGAACCATTTTGAATATGAAAGGTGGGCAGATGCCGGCGAGTTGGTAGAACCAAGGCAACTGGCGTGCCATACGCTTGAAGTAGTCTTTAACTGGCAGGTTCTCACGGAAATGGAGATAGTTTTCAAGTACATCAGCATCCTCATACCATTGGCCGTGGAAATTGCGGAGAACGAACCATTCGGGATTGAAGCATTTCTCAGGTGCAGGGGCGTGGATAGCACCTAAGAGAAGTTTTTCGAACTCGTAATTGGATAGGCGATACTCGGCACCGGAACTTATATTGTAGAACCTGCACCAGAAGTCGTCAGGCACATTGTCCTCGCAGAGATTTGCCATACAACGTGCTGAGTCCTCGACAGTTGCCCATTCCAGGACACCACGCAGAGGCACGTGGAACATAATAGGGTCGAAATTCTTGACGATTTCGGGATAAAGGATGCCA
The DNA here is from genome assembly GCA_024399545.1 of Paludibacteraceae bacterium. GTDB lineage: Bacteria > Bacteroidota > Bacteroidia > Bacteroidales > Paludibacteraceae > Aphodosoma. The sequence goes on along the minus strand of JAKSNS010000036.1, from coordinate 21,662 downwards.
GACTGACGCAAGGAGACCCAATTCTTTATGCCAGACTCGACGAAAACACGCTCGGCGATGGTTTTGGAGATTGCGTAATGGTCGTAAACGGAGATGGAAATAGGGTCACCAGTGCGTCCCCAGTGGATAGGTTCATTGCGGTCAGAGGTTTGAGCAACTGAGCCAATGTAGCAGACTTTTATGTCGTCATGGTTTGGCTGCGCCATGACTGCACGGGTAACATTTTCAGCGGCAGTGACGTTGACGTGGCGCGTACGGTTAGGGAAATAGTCAGTGGCAGGTGAAACCATACCGCCAATATGAAGGACGTAATCCATACCGCTGACGGCTTTTAGGACATCCTCGTAATGCGTCAAATCGCCCCAAACGACGTTGATTTTGTTGAGGAAAGGAGCGAGAAGCTTATGGTTTTTCTTACTGTCACGTGCGAGCACAGTCACTTGGAAACGGTCGCGACGCCTCATAAACTCTTGAAGTGTCGCAAACCCCATGTGCCCTGTAGCCCCTGATATAAAGACCTTTTTCATAGAACCAAGAAATGCGAAATTATTTTGCAAAGGTACGAAAAAAAAATGAAATTATCTACACTTTAGGCAAAAAATTAGCCGTGTGGAAAAATATATATCAAAAAGGTTGTCTATTCAAGTATAAATGCGTATATTTGCATTTTGGATAGAAGTACCTGTATCATTATGAAAACCATATTATTAGCCACCCATAACAGGCATAAATTCGAGGAATTCAAAGCGATGCTCGGCGATAGGTTCGAGATGATTTCGCTGGACGACATAAATTTGCAAGACGAAATACCCGAAACAGGCGACACTTTCAGGGAAAACGCAAGGCAAAAGGCGTCATACGTTTGGGAGAAGACAGGAGGGAAATATGATGTTTTGGCCGATGATTCAGGGTTGGAGGTCAAGTCGTTGAACGGGGAGCCTGGGGTATGGTCGGCAAGGTACGCTGGAGAGGGATGCACGTCGCAAGACAATATAGACAAACTGCTCGGAAAAATGAAAGGGATGAAAGAGCGCGGCGCAAGGTTTGTCACCGTGCTTGCGCTGATGACGAAAGAAGGGACGAAATATTTTGAGGGGGAGGTTCGCGGAAAAATCATCGAGGAGATGCACGGGAAAGGGGGGTTTGGGTATGACCCTATATTCGTACCTGAAGGCGAGTCGCAGAGTTTCGGGGAGTTGCCAGCAGAGAGGAAAAACCAGATGTCCCATAGGGCTAACGCAATAAAAGAGCTTATAAAAAGTTAAATGAACCGTTTCCTTAAATATTGCTGTCTTTTGGCGTTGTCGTCACTCGGGGTGGCGACAAATGGGCAGATACAGATGGGTGGTTGGAGAACCCATTACTCCTATAACTCTGTAGGACAATTGGTTTCGGGTAAAGACATAGTGTATGGGGTTGCCGACGGAGCTTTGTTTTCCGTTGACGATTTCGGCGAGGTGCGTACATATTCAAAGCTGACAGGTCTGAGCGACAACGACATACGAAGGATTGCAATTATAGAGGGCAACAGCAAAGTTATTATAGCCTACAGCAACGCCAATATAGACATCCTGGACGAAAACGGATATGTGGTAAATATAGGTGACCTGAGCCACAAAAGCATGAACGGCAGCAAGGAAGTGAACGCTATCAGTTGCCACGGTGGTAAGGCGTATTTGGCATGTGGTTTTGGAGTTACGACTATAAACCTGTCGAAAATGGAGTTCAGCGACACCTATATCTTGGGTAGGGACGGAGGGTCGTGCAATGTCGTTGGCGTAGGCATAAACAATGACACAATATACGCATTGACAGATACTTGCCTGCTGCGCGGGAGTATTGGGAAAACGAACCTGATGAACTACCAGAATTGGGAAGAGGTTGACATGCCAACAGGTAAAAACAGGAGTATGGCCATCCTTGAAAACGTGATGTATATCCTAAAAGAAGACTCGACGTTATGGCAGAAAAACGGAGGGACGTGGACGGTTAGCGGCAGGAGGGTAACCGCGGTTTGGACAGAGGGAGGATGCCTATTCACGAAACATTCAGACGGCAGGCTATCAGTAAACGGCAAAAGGACTATACAAGCGTTGACGGACAACCCAAACGCAGCGACTTACGATGGGAAAAACGTTTGGTTTTCAGCTTATAGAAGCATCGTAATGCAACAGCCAAACGGTGAAGAAACGCACTTCCATATAGACGGGCCAGCGACCAACTTCGCATGGAGAATAAAAAGCCGCAACGGACGTGTAATGACAATACCAGGCGGCAGGTTTGCACTGAATTACTATAGGAACGGTGACATATCTTGGCTGGAAAACGACAGGTGGGAACACATACCAAGCGATAGACTAAGTCCATCTTTCCCATGCGGTATGGCATTCGATTTCGTAGATATAGAGTCGGACCCCGAAGACGTAACGCATTTCTGGGTGGCAAGTTATGGGGCAGGCCTTGCCGAATTTCGCAACAACTCGTTAGCAAACATATTCTCGTGCGACAACTCGCTGATAGAGACATTAATCCCTGGAGAAAACAGATTTTATTACATGCGCGTTGACGGCCTGACATACGACAAAGACGGCAGATTGTGGATGACCAACAACGGCGACGCACAAATAAAGTGCATTGACCGTAACGGGGTGTGGCACAAATTGGCACATTCAGGACTGACAGGGGTCGAGACATTGCAAGACATACTGATTGACAAAGCGATACCGACCAGAAAATATGTCCTTTGCCCACGATTTACTGATTCAAACACCTCAATGCTGTTCATATTCGATGACAACGGGACAATAGACGATACAAGCGATGACCAAACAAGAGCCTTGACATTCATAACAGACCAAGACGGAAAGAGGATACTATTCAGCGAAAACAGGCTGAGAAGCATAATCCAAGACCAAGACGGTATTATATGGGTTGGCACTACGTCAGGATTGTTTACGATCAGCCGTAAAGCGAAAGTATTTGATGCAGGATTCAAATGCAGCAGGATAAAAATCTCGCGAAACGATGGGTCAAACCTTGCAGACTACCTGTTGGGTACAGAGACAATCAACGCAATAGCCATTGACGGAGGCAACCGCAAATGGTTCGGCACAAACAACGGAGTGTTCCTTGTATCGGCCGACGGACAGGAGACTATAGAACATTTCACGACAGAAAACTCCCCATTATTGTCCAACACAGTGACATCCATAGGGATAGATGGCAATACGGGTGAAGTGTTTTTCGGAACAGACAACGGCATAATAAGTTACAAGTCAGATGCTACGGAAGGTAAAGAGGATTTTGACGAAATTCATGCCTACCCTAACCCGGTAAGACCAGACTTCGACGGTGTAATTACCATAACAGGACTGATGGAGGGAAGCCATGTGAAGATATGCGATGTCAACGGAGCAACTGTATATGAAACCGTGTCAAACGGAGGCACAGCAACTTGGGACAGAGGTGACACGGCAAGCGGAGTGTATTTCGCAATGTGCTTCGTGGACGGCAAAAAGAAAGGGACTTGCAAGATATTGGTCATCAGAAGAGAATAAACCACTTAGCAAAAAAGAATACACGATATGAAAAGAGACATTTTATTGTTGATAGCCGCAATGATTGCCACGATTGGCTTTGCGGAAAACAGGTCGGAAGAGTACCTTAGAGCATTCACCTCTCGCTCGCTAAGGGCAGAGAAAATGGACGAACTCAGGGCAATGTCAGACGGGGAACACTACACAATGCTGGCAGATAACGGCAAGAAAATTATCCTGTACAACTTCAAGACAGGTGAAGCCGAGAAGACACTTTTGGACGTAGAAAACACGAAAGGAGCGAAAATCAAGGAGATTACAGGTTATGAATTTGACTCAACGGAAAATCGAATACTGGTCAGCACTGAACTGAACTACATTTACCGAAGGAGTTTCAACACCTCATATTTTATATATAATGTGTCACGCAACGAGTTGGAACCTCTGAGCGAAAAAGAGAACACACAACAGATGGCACACTTCTCGCCAAACGGCAGAATGGTGGCTTTTGCAAGCGGCAACAACCTATATATCAAGAAACTGATGTATGGCACGGAAATCCAGATAACGAAAGATGGCAAACTGAACGAGGTAATCAACGGCACACCTGACTGGGTTTACGAAGAGGAATTTGGACTGACATGCTGTTTTATATGGTCAAAAGACAGCAAACTACTTGCATGGACAAGGTTTGACGAAAGTGAGGTAAAAGAGTTTTCTTTTGATAAATACGACTACCCATACGACAAGTCGTACACATACAAATACCCAAAAGCAGGCGAGGCAAACTCGTCTGTATCAGTCCATGTATATGACATAGAGAACCGCACGACGAAACAGATGGATTGCGGTGAAGGCAACGAGATTTATTTCCCAATAATGAAATGGACAAACAATCCTGACGTATTTGCCCTTGTAAGGATGAACCGTAACCAGACGGAACTTGACCTGTTGTCGGTCAACGCACGATCGGGGGTGGCAACCGCGTTGGTCAGGGAAAAAGAGAATGAATATATAGACTACGAAAACTACAACTGCCTGACATTCATGGAGGACAACTCATTCGTGGCACTCAGCGAACGTGATGGTTGGAAACACATATATATGTACAACCAAAACGGAATGATGCTCAAACAGTTGACAAAAGGCAACTGGGAAGTAACTGATTTTTACCGCTATGACATCAAGACAGGCGAATGTTGGTTCCAGGCAACGAAAGAAAAATCCACTGAGAGGCACATCTACAAACTGGACAAAAAAGGCAACATAACATGCTTGGACAAAAAACCAGGCACACACTCTGCCGTAGTTACTGAGAAATACCTTATTGAAGATTTCAGTGACGCAGTGACACCTGATGTTTACACGCTTTATGACACAAAAGGCAAGAAAGTCCGCACCATAATGGACAACAGCGCATTGAAAAACACCATAGAATCGTACCAATTGCCGAAGAAAGAGTTCTTTACGCTCAAGACGGAGGAAGGCATAGAACTCAACGCATGGATAGTGAAACCACAAGATATGAAGCCCGGCAAAAAATACCCATTGGTTATGGTGCAATACTCTGGACCAGGCAGTCAAGAGGTAAAGAACAGGTTTGTAATGGATTGGGAGATGTATCTTGCTATGGAAGGGTATGTCGTGGCGTGTGTTGACCCTCGCGGGACAGGGGCAAGAGGCAGACAATTCCGCAACGAATCTTACAAACAGTTGGGGCAAATAGAGACACACGACCAAATAGAGGCTGCAAAAGTCCTTGGTAAGATGGACTTTATCGACGCAAGCAGGATATGTATTTGGGGTTGGAGTTACGGTGGTTTTATGGCGCTTAACTGCATGATAAACGGCGGAGGTTCAATCTTCAAGGCAGGTATCGCAATTGCACCGGTCACGGATTGGCGTCTGTACGACAGCACATATACGGAAAGATTTATGCAAACGCCACAATCAAACGACCGTGGCTACGAAAAATCAGAGATAATAAGCAAAGCTGGAGAAGTGAAAGGTAAACTGCTACTATGTCATGGAACGTCGGACGACAACGTACACATTCAGCACTCCATGCTATTCGTAGAGAATATGGTCAAAGCAGGGATTGATTTCGAGATGCAGATCTATCCTAACAAGAACCACAGCATCTTAGGTAACGAAACAAGGCTGCACCTTTACCGTAGATTCAACAAATTCCTTAAAGACAATTTATAATATATGTCAGATTATATAGTATCCGCCAGAAAATACAGGCCACAGACATTTGACACCGTCATTGGACAGGAAGCCCTGGTCAAGACGCTGAAAAACGCCATTGTGAGCAACCACCTGGCACACGCATACCTGTTTTGCGGGCCAAGGGGCGTAGGCAAAACCACTTGCGCCAGAATATTCGCCAAAACGATAAACTGCGAACACAGACTGGAAAACGGCGAAGCATGCGACCAATGCGAGTCATGCAAAGCCTTCAATAATGGGGATTCATTCAACATCCACGAACTTGACGCAGCATCGAATAACTCAGTTGATGACATACGCAGCCTGACGGAAAACGTGAGGATGTTGCCTCAAGTTGGTAAATACAGCGTTTATATAGTCGATGAGGTTCACATGCTGACTTCACAAGCATTCAACGCCTTCCTGAAAACCCTTGAAGAACCACCTGCCCACGCAATATTCATACTTGCCACCACGGAGAAACACAAGATTCTCCCTACCATCTTGTCACGTTGCCAAATATACGATTTCAACCGCATACGCATAACAGACACGGTCAACCACCTGAGAAACGTAGCACAAAATGAGGGCATCGAGGCTGAAGACGAGGCATTGAACGTCATTGCGCAAAAAGCTGATGGAGCAATGCGCGACGCTCTTTCCATATTTGACCAAGTCACAAGTTTCTGCGGCAATCATATCACGTACCAAGAGACCATAAAGAGCCTTAACGTACTTGATTACGACTATTATTTCAAGATAACAGACGCACTTAGAAGCCATAACGTCAGCGAGGCGCTGATGCTATTCGACACAATTCTGAATAAAGGATTTGAGGGTCAGCACTTCGTCACTGGACTTGCCTCGCACTTCCGCGACGTTCTGGTAAGCAAAGACACTGTAACACTATCACTTCTTGAGGTAGGCGAAAACGCCATAGAAAAATACAAAACGCAGGCAGCCTCAACTGACACACGCTGGCTTTACAAAGCAATAGAGATTGCAACTGACTGTGATATAAACTACAAGATTTCAAGGAATAAGAGACTTCACGTCGAGGCTGCCCTTATCAGACTTGCCAACATTGGCATGGAGGAAGCCTCAAAAAAAGCTAAGTCGGAGTTGCCCATCGTGACAAAACCTGCTGTTGCACCAACTCCGACGGCAGAACCAATACAACCAGCAACAGCAGTAAAAGCAAAACCAATAGTTACCACAACAACAGCTCCAATACAGCCTGTAGCCATCACAAAACGCAAAGCACCAAGCATTTTTGGCGGGACGAAGAGTAACAACTCAACACCACAAACGACAGAGGAAAACAGGCAACAGACAAAAGCGGAAGATAATGCCGCACAACAGACAAAACGCCTGGAGTTCGACAAGTTATGGAACGTATGGAAGAATTTCGCCAATTCTCTGAAAGAAGATGATTTTGCGAGGAACTCCATGCTAAACTACCCACCGAAAGTGACAGGAGACGCCAGCCTCAGTATCACTTTGGTCAACGACGTGCAATTATCCCTAATAAGGAAATACGACACGCAACTGAAACAGGTGATAAGCAGTGCTTTTGGAATAGACGGAGTTAGCTTAGACTATAAAATCGGCCATAACGAGGATTTGAACGAACTCCACATCATGTCCAACGAAGAGAAAATGAAGAAAATTATGGAAAAAAGCCCAGTTTTTCAACTATTACAAACCGAAATAGGCCTTGAATTGATATGAAAAACCTGATTATCATAATAAAAAGATTCATACCAAAATACAAATGGTATGCTATTGCCAACGTACTTGCGAATATTCTCTCTACCATATTCAACCTTTTTTCATTTGCCTCAATTATACCTATACTTCAGATTCTCTTTGGTTTGACGACGGAAAGGCATTCAGTGATGGCTTGGACTGGTTGGAGCGATTTCGACCATGTCAAGGACTATTTGGTAAACAACGCATACGCCTTTATCGAGCGTCTGATAGACCAATATGGTGCTGCCACAGCCCTTCTTATGCTCGGCATCTATCTGATTATCATGACATTCTTCAAAACCATGACGGCATTCCTTTCAGGTGCGACATTGGTGCCTATACACACCGGCGTTTTGCGAGACCTCCGCAAGGATTTGTACGACAAAATCTTAAGTCTGCCTATTGGTTATTTCTCAAACGAGAAGAAAGGTGACTTGATGACCCGTATGACAAACGATGTCGTCGAAGTCGAGACCTCAATAGTCAGTTCGTTGGAGACTTTGTTTAAAAACCCGCTCATGATTGCTATCTACATCACGGTACTTTTCACGATGAGTTGGCAGCTGACCCTATTTGTTCTTATACTTCTTCCAGCCAGCGGAATTCTGATTGGAAAGATAGGCAAATCCTTGAAAAAGAAGTCAATGCGAGGTCAACAACTCAGTGGCGAGTTACTCTCACTCATCGAAGAGACACTATCTGGTTTACGAATAGTCAAGGCATTCAACGCCGAGAACCATCAAGCCAAACGGTTCGGCAAGACCAATGAGACTTTGCGCGAGACGCTCAACAAAATCAACATAAAATACCTGCTTGCCCACCCAGTGAGCGAATTTCTCGGTACTACGGTGATAGCCATTCTTTTATGGTACGGCGGTACGCTCATCCTTGACGGCGACAACACACTTTCCGCACCTGTCTTCATCTATTATCTGGTGATTTTCTATAGCATCATCCAACCATTCAAAGACCTATCCAAGGCAGGGTACAATGTGCAGAAAGGTATGGCGTCTTTGGAGCGTATAGACTTCATTCTCAATGCGCAAAGCAATATAAAACAGCCAGACAAACCAGTGAGGATGAAAGCATTCTCCGACTGTATCTCATTAAACAATGTGTGGTTCAAATATAACGAAGAATGGATTCTCAAAGACATCAACCTAAAAATCAACAAGGGTGAGACAGTTGCGCTTGTCGGACAATCAGGTGGTGGCAAATCCACATTGGTTGATTTGATACCAAGGTTCTACGACTGCCAAAAAGGGAACATAACTATTGACGGCGTTGATATCAAGGACTTTACGACCACTGACCTGCGCGAGATAATGGGAAACGTCAACCAAGAGGCTATCCTTTTCAATGATACGATTTACAACAATATAACCTTCGGCACTGAAGGAGCCACATGCGAAGACGTGGAAAGAGCCGCAAAAATGGCAAACGCACACGATTTCATTATGGCAAGTGAAGAGGGTTACGAAACAAATATCGGTGATCGCGGGACGAAACTGTCAGGGGGACAAAGACAACGCATCTCAATAGCAAGGGCACTGTTGAAAAACCCGCCTATCCTCATTTTGGACGAAGCCACGTCAGCCCTCGACACAGAATCCGAAAGGCTCGTGCAAAACGCCATAGACAAACTGATGAAAAACAGGACGTCTATCGTCATCGCGCACAGGCTCTCCACGATAAAATCAGCAGACAAGATATGCGTAATCCATGAAGGCAGGATAGTCGAAAGCGGAAAACACGACGAACTCATGCAACTCAATGGATACTACCGCAAACTGAATGATTTACAAAAGTAATGGCAAACTTGTTGTTCGACATAAAGGTTTGGCTAAGATACCAACTGAAAGCACATTACCGCAGAGGGCATCACGTACACTCGCCATACACATACAGGCTTTTCAGGAATGTGTTGTTCGAAAGATGGCCATACTACAGTTTCAACGAAATCGAGAAAATAAGGAAAAACCAGGCGCAAAATGGTGAAAAATCAGACAACCCAAAATACACCCAACTTCTACAGCGTCTTTGTGCGACAAACAATGCAAAGACAATAATAGAGATTGGCAGGACCAATGGCATATCAACCATGTACCTTGCGTCAAACAACACACATTCAACAGTATATAGCATCAGCGACAAAAAGCCGACAGACGTATTCATAAAAACAAGGTACACGAATATACACCAATGCAAGGCCGCGGAACTACAAAGAACAATCGACAAAGCAGAATCAATTGACATCCTATACGTCAGAAGAAGTTGTGGATTCAATGAAATAGATAACATTTTTGACTTATGCAAGCCCAAAAGCAACGACGGCAGCATATTCATCTTCGATGACATCCACAAGGATAGCCAAACTGAAAAAAAATGGGAAAACATACTAGAATCAGACAACGTCACCCTCAGTTTAGACCTTTACAGGGTAGGTTTGGTATGGTTCAAAAAGGACTTGAAGAAACAACACTACACGGTTAAATATTAAAAAACCTAAAGCATCCAATATCTTCAGATAAAGCAAAATACCGAACAAAGAGCAAGCCCATGCAAACGATAAACGTACCAACAAGCAAACAGAAACCATAAAAAAACAAAAAACGAATGACAATATGAAAATATACACAAAGACAGGCGACCACGGAAGCACGTCTCTCATCGGGGGGACAAGAGTCGGGAAAAACAATATCCGAATCAACGCTTACGGGACAATCGACGAACTGAACTCTTTTCTTGGATTGCTCCGTGCCAAGACCAAAAACGATAATATAAAAACAACGATTTTAGATATTCAAAACACGCTTTTTGCAGTCGGAGCTAACCTCGCCACGGATACTGACAAAACAGAATTGGGTAATTATGCGAAAATAGACCGCTCTAAAATTGAGAAATTAGAGCAAAACATTGACGCTATTCAACAAATTCTACCCCCTTTAACTGATTTTATAATTTACGGAGAAGACGAACTGTCAGCAATATGCCATTGTTGCAGGGCAATAGCAAGACGGGCGGAAAGGGAAATAATTACATTAAATCAAGAAGTTACACTCGACGAGGAACTACTTACCTATATGAACAGACTCTCTGATTTTCTATTTGTACTTGCAAGGCTATACACAAAAAGCGAAGGCAAACAAGATTTTTTATGGAAAATATAGCTCGCATATTATTTCTTTTTTGTAACTTTGTGGCTCGAAATGGTGTGACCTAAAAGCACGGAAGGATAGCTATGTATTGGACATTAGAATTGGCATCAAAATTGGAAGATGCACCTTGGCCAGCGACTAAGGACGAATTGATAGACTATGCTATGCGCTCAGGTGCTCCTATGGAAGTAATCGAGAACCTTCAGGAGCTGGAAGATGAAGGAGAGTTATTTGAATGTATGGAGGACATCTGGCCAGATTATCCAACCGAGGAAGATTTCTTCTTTAACCCCGAGGAGTATTGAACACACAATAAAATGACGGCGTAAGCGTTTTAACAATAGGTGAGTCGGAAAATTGCGATATCGATAGCTTTTGTTATTGTAACACTTGAGGCAGTAGCACAAACGGACGGGTTGTACAGTCAACACATGCAGTTGAGGCACTTCTACAATCCTGCCGCAGTGGCAGATAACGGGATGATGAAGATTCTGCTCGCACAAAGGCTTCAATGGATAGGCATCAAAAACGCACCGAAAACAACCCTCTTTACAATGGGGCTGCCTTTCGATATTAAAAAAACGCATCATGCGGCGGGTTTGGAATTTATCAACGACATTTATGGTATCTTCGCAAACCAACAGATAAATGCGCAATACAACTACAAGTTCAAGTTCGATTACGGAACATTAAGTATAGGAGCGAACATTGGAGTAATCAATATGATATGCTATGGCGACAGCGTTCACATGGTCGAAAGTGAATATCACACCGACGGTGACCCAGCTGTGCCAACAGGCAAACAGTCTGGTGTGGGTTTCGACTGCGGTGTCGGGGCGTATTTCTCAAACGCCAACTGGTTCGCAGGCGTTTCGGTAATGCATCTGCCAGGCTCCAACATAGCGCTGGGAGACAGATACCGTTACAAAATAAGCCAGGCGATGGCTTTCCAAGGAGGGTACAATTTTATATTGAAGGACAAAAGGTACCAACTCAAACCAAGTTTGTTGGTTTACACGGATTTCGTGTCATGGCAAGCTTATTTCAGCCTCCTTTTGGAATACAATGAAAAATTTTGGGGAGGAGTGTCTTACAGCGTTGAAAATGCGGTATCTCTGATTTTCGGTGCGGAAGTGATAAACGGCTTGGAAATAGGATATTGCTACGATTTGCCGGCATCTAACATAATAAGGGCTTCGCATGGTTCACACGAGCTATACATATCATACGATTTCAACATATACAACAAAAAGACAACTAATAAGCACAAAAGCATTAGATTATTATAAAATGAACAGAAAATTTGCAATTTTCGCAATTACAGCGACAATCGTACTCGCGATGGTAAGCTGTTCAAAACCAAAAGGGCAACTCTATGGTATCTACGAGAGTTACAAACCAGAGATTACACCTTACGGTATGGTTCACATTCCACGCGGGTCTTTCAACATGGGACCTCAAGACGAGTCAGTTACGTGGGCTTCGCAACCTGCCCAGCAGACAAAATCAGTTGACGCTTTCTGGATGGATATCACAGAGATTACAAACGGTGAATACAGACAGTTCGTATATTGGGTACGCGATTCTATCGTACGTCTTGAACTTGCCAGGATGGAAGTTAACGTACTTGGAAGAGAGCCAGAAGAGGCAAAATATTTCAAATTGCAATACGATCCTTATGACGAATCAGCTGAACCGGATACAGTGCTTAATTGGAGAGTGAAGATCCCTTGGAAGGCAAAATGGACTTACGAGGGTGAAGAGGAAGACAATGCGGCATATTTGGCAGTCAACAAAGTTTATTTCCAGTCTGCTGACAAGACCGAGAATAAACAGCTCAACGCCCACATTATGAACTATAGTTACAAGTGGGTTAATTATGTGGAAGGAGCGAAGCCAGGCAATTCCTTCAATGCCAAGACTGCAAGCTACGAAGAAAAAGCCAAGATAAGGATAGACAGCGCATTCTACCGTGATGGAAAAATAATCGACACGGTGATTTCTAAGCCTCTCCGCAGACGTGGTGACCTTATCTCGCGGAGGATTATTAACATCTACCCAGACACTATGTGTTGGATGACAGAGTTCACGTTCAGCTACAACGAGCCTGCAATGTTAAACTATTTTGCGCATCCAAGTTATGGACAATTCCCTGTCGTTGGAATAACTTGGGAACAGGCTGTGGCATTTTGCCATTGGCGTACACATATATATAAAAGCGTAGGTTCTTTGCCACGAGCAATGGAGTATAGACTCCCAACCGAAGGTGAATGGGAGTACGCTGCAAGGGGCAAACGCCACAATGCGCAATACCCTTGGGGTGGTCCCTACGTTCGCGACAGCAAAGGATGCTTCATGGCAAACTTCAAGCCAATGCGAGGCAATTACACAGAAGACGGTTACCTGATTCCTGCCCAAGTAGGTTCTTTTGACCCTAACGACTACGGATTATATGATATGGCTGGAAATGTTTCAGAGTGGACAGCCGATACTTACGACCCATCTCTGCATACATTCCGTCTTGATATGAACCCAAGCTATCAGTACGACGCAAAAGACGACGACCCTAAGATTATGAAAAAGAAAGTAATCAAAGGTGGTTCATGGAAAGATGTCGGTGCATACCTCCAATGTGGTGTCCGCGATTTCGAATATCAGACTAAATGCAGGCCATCACTCGGTTTCCGCTGCGTAAGGTCATTCATAGGAGACTAAGCGACAAATAATAAAACAACAGAATAAAAACAACATACAAAAATAAAATTATGTCACAAAAAACTATGTCAACTCAAGGACAAACACAAATCAAAGAATCAGGCTTCGATGCTTGGTGGGCAAAACCTAGTACAAAACGCGCTGTGGGTGTTATCTATTCATTGGGAGCATCAATCGTTATTATCGGTGCGTTGTTTAAAATTCTTCACTGGCCAGGTGCCAGCGTAGTGCTTATGGTCGGTATGATGACAGAGGCATTCCTTTTCGCCATCGGTATCGCAGATAAACCAATGCCAGAGTATCATTGGGATCATGTGTTCCCTTCTTTGACAGATAAAGAAGCAAATCCAGTCAACATCAGCGGCAACATCGGTGGTGGTGCGCCAATGGGTGGAATGCCAATGATGGCAGGTGGCCAAGGCGGTGGCTTTGTCAGCAATAACGCAATTGATGCCCTCACAGCAACAGGTACAATCTCTGACGAAGAGGCAAAGAAACTCACGCAGAGTATCAAGAATATGAACGAGACGGCAGCACAGCTTGCAAACATCAGCAAAGTTGCAGGACTCACTGATTCGTATGCCTCTAACCTTCAGAAAGCTTCTGAAGCAGCAGCAAGTTTTGCTGAGAAACAGGGCAATCTTGACAAAGCAACAAACTCTCTCCTCGATTCTTACAAAGGCATCGCTGACAATATGTCTGAAGCAAAAGACCAGACTCGCTCGTTTGCTGACAGCGCATCGAATCTCAGCAAGAGCCTTAGTTCAATCAACACTGCATACGAACTTCAGCTCAAAGGCGTTAAGTCACAGGCAGAGTCTATCGAGAATATGAATGATGACCTCAAGAAACTCCAGGATGTAGTTCGTGGTGCAGCCAGCAACATGGATGCCTATCGTCAGGTTACAGACCAGTTGGCTCGCAACATCGCTGACCTTAACAACGTTTACGGCAATATGCTCAACGCTATCAAAGCATAAAGATAGCATAAACCTCTAAGTTTAATAACAAATAAACTAAAGGAAAATGAGTGGAGCAAAAAACTGTCCGGAAACCCCGAGACAAAAGATGATCGGTATGATGTACTTGGTGCTTACGGCAATGTTGGCACTGAATGTAGCAGCCGAGATTCTTAATGGTTACAAAATGGTAAATAGTAGCCTCGTTGACTCAATCAACACAACTGAAACCCGTGTGAGAGGTCTTATAGGCACTATGGAATATATGAACGAGCAAAACCCAACCAAGACAGGTCCTTGGTTAGAGAAGACATACGTCGTACGCGACAAGTGCGACGAGATGTATAAGATGCTTGCAAGTTTCAAAGAAGGTATAATTACGGCAGCAGATGGTGCAAACTACGAAGAGGCAAAAAAGCAGTCTGGATTTGACATAAACACCTATGTGTTAGCAAAGCCAGATAATCTTGACGGTGCCAGCAACTATGCTGAACTTAACACTTACGAAACAACTGGCACAGGACGCGGCGCAGACCTTCAGAAAGCGATTCAGGATTTCCGTAAGTTCGTAGAGAATATGTTCGACAACGACACGGCAAAGACTCGTATCTATGAGATTATGTTCAAAACAGACAAAATCTGGAGCGACCACGCAAAAGACAGTGTTGATTGGGTAGTAGGTACATTCGAATCAATGCCAGCAATCGCAGCAGTAACAATGATTTCCAAATATCAGTCAGACGTTCGTCTTACAGAGGAAGCGTTGATACAGTATTTCCGTACAAAGACTGATGCAGGCGATATGCGTGTCAACAAAATTCTTGCAAGGCTTATCCCTGACAGCAAAGTTGTGATGCAAGGTGGTAAATACCATGCAGAGATTGCCCTTATGGCAGTTGATACAACCAAAGTTCCAGAATACTATGTAAATGGCCAAAAACTTGACACTTGCTTCATCGACCGTGCCGCAGGTGCTATCGGTGATGTGAAAATTTCAGGTGAAATAGTAGTAACAAACGCCGAAGGTGAAAGAACATCATACCCATTCGAAGACGAGTATTCAGTTGCCCCACCAAACGCAACAATCGCCAACGAAGAGATGAACGTGGTTTATCGTGGTTATAACAACATTATGCAAATTGCGGTTCCAGGAATTTCAAGTACTAAATTGAATGTATCCGCACCAGGTGCGACATTTACTCGTAATGGCGACAACTGGATTTGCAAAGTGACAGGAACAAGTGCAGAGATTACTGTAAGCGTAACTGCGAATAACGGAGGAAAGAGCCAATCTATGGGGTCAAAAGTATTCCGTGTACGTACATTGCCAAATCCACAAGCATTCATAAAACTTGCAAACGGAGATTTGTGGAGTGCAGACAAGGGTGGTATCAAAAAGAACCAGTTTGAAGGTGCTTCAGTCGTAGCAGAATACGGCGAAAGCGAAAACCTTAAAGCAAACTTTACGGTTAAGAGTTTCAAGATGTCAATATCTGATGGCCGTGGAGGTTATGTACAGGTTGCATCAGATGGCAACAAATTCTCAGCTCAGCAAATCAATATGATTAAAAAGCTGAAATCTGGTACTCCAGTAGCCCTGTCAAGCATTGAATATACTGGTGCCAAGTCTGGAAAGAACCTTCCATTTGCTCCAATTCCATTGAAGTAAAATATATCCAATAAAACCCAGAAAGAAAATGAAAAGTAAGAAGTTAATATTATCAATGATTGCTCTGGTATGGTGTACCATGGCCAACGCTCAAAAAGAGATACCTGACAGTGCCAGAGAATTGCTTTTCGACAAGACTGGAGCCTTGACGAGAGTCACCGCAACAGAAGATGAAGTCGCAGCAAAAATCATTACGCAAAACCCTCTCTTGGACGACGTACCTTGGAGGAAGGTTGTGCTTAGGGTAATAGATTTGCGAGAAGAACAGAACAAGGCTCTCTACTATCCGTACGAAGAGATTCGTGAAGAGACACAAAAGAACCTGTTTGCGATACTCTTCTACAACTTCTTGCAAGGAAAACTGGTGGGTTACAAGGATGAGAATCCAGAACAGACACATATTCCTTTGTTCATAAAAGAGAATGAAGTACATGTGGACGACACTTTGAAGTATGCACACGCACACGATGAGTATTTCGAGGGAATGGAAGACGACCCATACGGGCAAATCAACCAGATTACCCAAAGTTGTATCAAATACTACATACAAGAAGCATGGTATTTTGACAAACACACATCGACATTCCATAGTAAGATACTTGCAATAGCACCTATTTTTGACCCAAAATACAACAACCAAATACTTGCCGCATACGAGGAAGATCAAAAGCCAAGTTCAGTATGGTTCTGGTTTCCATACGACAAGGTTCGTCCATTCCTTCAGGAGGAGTACGTCAGAATGTCAGGAAAGAACACAAAGCAACTGCTAAACTTTGACGATTTCTTCACACAGAGACAATTCTACAGCTATATAATCAAAGATTATGATTTGTCAGAGAAAGATTTGGATACCCAAATAAAACTGAACGATGACGACCCAAACAAAGTAATCAGAATAAAAGAAGCAGAAGATAAGGTTGAGGCGGAAATTCTCGACTTTGAACAAGATTTATGGAATTATTAAATCATACAGATATGAAAAAATATATTTTTGCGACGCTTTTAGCCTTAACGTATTCATTTGCATCGGCACAAGTTGTAGAAGAAAACACAACTGTGATAGAAGGTGGGAATTCGACAGATGAGAAAGTAGTTGCACAGGTTATTCGAGAGACCAGGTCAAAAGATTTCTGCCATTGGATGATATCTATTGGCGGTGGAGTAAATTTAATGCTCACCGAGCGTGAAAGCGAAAGGGGTAAACCAGTAAAAAATTATAGCGATAACCTTCAAGGTGCAGGCTATTTTAATGTTGGGTATATGATTAATCCAATCTGGGGAATCATAGCTGAATATGGATTTATTCCAATTAACAAAAAAATATTCACACCAGAAGGCAATAAAACAGGTTTTGGGCATGAAGCAACTCTACAATTAGATTTCAATATCCTAAACCTTGTAAGGAAATGTCGTAAGAATACTAAATGGAATGTGGACGCTTTGGTTGGTGTCGGCTTCTTGGCATATAATTCCAGATATAACATAGATTCAAAAGGAGAAAAAGATCATTACTATTTTCCTGCAATCTGCGTCCCAGTATCATTGAAATTCCAATATTGTCCTATAGACGAATTAGGTATTGCTTTGAGATTAACAGGTAAATGGTACAGTGAAGACGATATCAACTATATATGGGAAGGTATAGGCAACCATAACAATGATATGGCAATATATGCAGGACTTGAACTTCAATACAACATCACAACAAGTAATAAGAAACACGTCCGCGTGACAGACCGTTGCACGTACGAGCCAATGAATGTCGTTCTTGAAGGGAAGATTGTTGATGTCAACAAGAATACAGAGAAGATTGACGATATTGAAAAAGATTTGGATAGCGTAAAACAAGATGTTGCAGTGTTGAGCGGAAAAGCTGAGCCAACAACGGCAATGCTGCCAAACGACTATGTCAACAGAATGAACGAAATGCAAAACAAGATTGATTCTCTGAAGAACGCTCTTGACGGACTTGCATCAAGACAACCCAACATTGTACCTGTCGTTGGTAATAATGCTGATGTAAACATCAATAAAGAGGGTGATGTTTATGTAACAAATAACTACAATCAGAGCGGTTCAGACGAAATTGGCATTTATTTTGAATTTGACTCTTCAAGAGTACAACAAATCTATTTCAAGGAAGTTATAAAAATAGCAAAGAGGTTGAAGAGCGATGACAAGTTGAAAGCAAAGATAATTGGTTATTGTGACTCGCGTGGTTCTGTTGAGTACAATAAAGCATTAGCAAGGAAACGTATCAATGCCGTCATCTATATACTTGTCAATAAATTCAACATAAGCAGAGATCGCATAACGACGGATAATGTAGGTGAAATTGAAGAAAAGAATGAAATTTACGATTTGAATAGGCGTGTTGATGTAGAGTTCTTCTATTGAAAAAAATGAAAATCAGGAGAAGGGTCAATTCAAAAAGACCCTTCTCTTAGTATTAAAAAAATAAATAAAGATTTTATGAGAAAATTATTACTAATAACTGCGTTGTTGTCAGTATGTATTTATACATCAGCAAAAGAAACAATAAAGCAAAGCTCGGACAATAATAACAAATGGGCATTGACAAACTCAAAACAATTCAGCCATTGGTCAATTTCATTGGCTGGCGGTGCAAATTTAATGGTAGGAGAATATAGTAAATATTCTGACAGGAAAGTAAAATTGGGAGAATACCTTAATAAAAATGTAGATTGGTCTGTGAACCTCCAAGTTGAATATATGATTAATCCTATATGGGGAGTGATGTTGGAATATATGTATTCAGCACAAAATAAGAAAGGTCTTAACTTGATGAACGAAATTAAAACAATGCCTAAGTATTCCATAGCAACGGACAGAGACCTGCAAATGCACGAATTCAACGGTATGGTGGTTTTCAATGTACTCAACCTTGTTGATAGATACAGGTATCGTACAGACTGGAATTTCTTTGTAGGCTTGGGTGCAGGTATCATGCGTTATGAAAAATGCCGTAATGATAAATATAGTTTTAGGACTGCAGCAACGATACCGGCTATGATGTCGGTAGAGTACTCGCCAATACCTGCATTAGGTATTTTTGCAGAATCACAGTTTAGATGGTACAGTAAAGACGACATCAATACAGTAAAAAACGGTATGCATGACATAAGCCTATATGCTGGATTGGGTATCAGATACCACATAATCACCAACAATGAACCACATGTTCATGTTATCAGCGTTGACACTTATAAACCATATAAGGCAAACGTTAGGGACGATGAGAAAGATGACAAGATTGACGAATTGCAAAGCAAAATCAATTTCCTGACAGAGCAAATGAACAAAGCTAACACTGACATAGCCAATCTTGAAAAGAAACATGATATGGATATGAAGCAGGCAGAAGCTGAGAAGATACAAAATGTAGAAAAACCAGTAAGTGATGTAAACAACCAAAACATAACAAATATCTACACAACAAACAACAACATCTACCAATACAATTCAGAAGACAATGGCATATATTTCGATTACAGGTCATCAGCGATAAAATCAATGTACTATAAAGACATTCTGAAGATTGCACAGAGGATGTCGAACGACTATAAACTCAAAGTCAAGTTGACTGGTTACTGCGACTCTCAAGGATCGGAATCATATAATAAGGAACTTGCTCAGAAACGTATAGATGCAATCATCTATGTATTGGTTAACCGTTATAGAATAGCAAGAGACAGATTCATTACTGAAAACATTGGTAAGACCGACAGCGAAAATGAAGTTGACGAACTTAACCGTCGCGTTGACATTGAGTATTTATACTAATAAGCCTTGAACTATAATAGACAAGGGTCTCAACGCAAAGAGACCCTTATCTATTATTGAAAGATAGGATAATATATAAGAATTTATAGACACGCTGCAGGAAACGACAATAAATTCGATAATATTTGGCAACAAAATGAAAAAGCTTGTATTAACCGCAATATTATTATGTTTGCTTTGCGTATCAAATTCCGCAAAAGAAACATACAAAGACAAACCAGCAAAGAAAGAGAATAAAACTTTCGTCTTTCCAAACAGATACAGTCATTGGTCAATAGCATTGGGCGGAGGTGCAAACTTTATGATGGGTGATATACATTTGTATAAAAAACTATCGACAAACGATTGCCTGAAAAAATGCATTGACTGGTCTGCTAAATTCCAGTGCGAATATATGATTAATCCTGTTTGGGGAGTTATGATTGAGTATATGTACTCTGCACAAAACAAACAAGGACTTAATTATTGCCAAGCGGAGAAAAATTATCCCCCAACAAATTCAGTCAACACAAATAGGGATTTGCAAATGCATGAGGTTAATTTCGAAATAGTAGTAGATTGGCTTAACCTTGTGCGTATGACAAGGACTTTCGTGGAATGGAATTTCTATATGGGTGCAGGTCTTGGACTTTTGAACTTCGAGACTTGTTATGGAGGGAACTATAAATTAAACCAAACGCTGATAATACCAATATTTATGTCGGTGGAATACACACCTACACCAGCATTAGGTATTTTTCTTGACACACACTTCAGATGGTATGCCAGTGATGAAATCAATGGACAAAAAGGTGGAACAATGAAAGATATGAGCCTTTATGGAGGATTAGGTTTAAGATACCACATCCTTCAAAAAGACAAACCGCACGTCCATTGTATAGACAGGAACACATACGAGCCACTAAGATATAAAATACAAAAGGATGAAGACGAGAAGGATAATGTGATGCAAAGCAAGATTGATATTCTGACAGAACAAGTAAACAAAGCTAATACCGATATTGCAAATTTGCAAAAGACAAACAACAACACCCAAGTGGTTGACTCTACGTCAGACAGCAATGCCAACAGCCAGTTTGATTCCAACTATTTGAAAGAAAGCGATATTTTCAACAAACTATATCAATTCAATACAGAGGATAACGGAATCTATTTTGACTATAACTCAGCGGTTATTAAGTCGATTTACTATAAAGATATGCTGAAGATAGCGAGACGAATGCTGAACGACTACAAACTAAAACTGAGGATTACAGGTTACTGCGATTCACAAGGTTCAACCGCATACAACAAAGAACTTGCACAGAAACGAATTAATGCTATAATCTATATACTGGTCAACCGCTACAGAATCGCAAGGGATCGTTTCATCACTGAAAGTGTTGGCAAGACAGATAATACTTCAGAAGTTGACGAACTTAGTCGCCGCGTTGA
Organism: Paludibacteraceae bacterium; assembly: GCA_024399545.1. Lineage (GTDB taxonomy): Bacteria > Bacteroidota > Bacteroidia > Bacteroidales > Paludibacteraceae > Aphodosoma. Next base: position 424 of record JAKSNS010000036.1, on the reverse strand, counting down.
CATAGAGTATTTCTATTAGGATATGATAAAATAAAAAGATGAGACTAAGTTGGCTCAGTCATTGATAGAATTAGGAACAATACTAACAATAAGAGCTTTATAACTAAATTGAGTGTGTTGAGACAATGAATATAAACAGAATTGGATACTACCTACCTCCCCTCCTCATCCTCGAGGAGAATAATACCTATATGTAATGCCTTGTTACGCAGGGTTTACACTTTGGGCTGATTTATGTTGTACTTTTAATAAAATCGGCTACACTCAGCATAACCGAACCGAAATTTGTTTCTGCTTTCGTTTGCACGATTTTTCAGTGCTAGGAGTTTGTATGCAAAGTTATACTCACGCAACGTTATAGAGACTCAATAATTAACATTTAAGGCTACATATACCCCCAGATTTTTAGGTGAAATTATTGAAA